>NZ_JBFUAI010000002.1:0-250151 GCF_056406355.1 Cellulomonas sp. P1_C4
GGCGCGCTCGGCGAGGGCGGCCAGCTCGGCGCGGGCGTCGGCACGCACGGACGCCGACTGCACGGCGGCGGCGCCGGCCACCTCGATCAGGCGCGCATCCACGTCGGCGACCTGCGCGTCGTGCGCGTCGGCCGCGCGCTCGTCGGCGGCCGCCGCTGCGGCCACGGTCTCCTCATGCTCGGTCCACGCCCACGCGCTCCCGACGCCGCCGACCACAAGGACGGCGGTCACGGCGGCGACGATGCTGCGTGAGGGTCGGCGGATGAGAACACTCCGGAGCGGGCGGACGGTCGGGTCGGACCGTCGTCAGGGTAGCCGCAGCCGTCGTGTTCGTCCCGTTTGCTGGACGCCGTGCACCCGGCGGGCAGGGCCAGCGGCTCCCCGGAGCGAATGCTCAGGCGCCGAAGCGACCAAGGGCGCCCCGCGAACCTGATCGCCAGGGCCCGCCCCAGCGCCGGGACGGCGGCGACCGCGCGCCACGGCCATCCGGTGGAACCGACGGCGGCGCACTCAAGAACGCCACCCGCAGGGCCGATCCCGCACCCATGAGTGATGTGCGCCCGACGCTGTCCCTTCCCGCGTCCGGCCCTCACGGCACCGTGCCCGGCGTGCGGCCGCTGACCGCCGAGGAGCTCGGTCACCTCGAGCGCGCACGCGTGCACCTGCGGTCCAGCGGCGCCGACCTTCGTGACCCGCAGTCCGTCGGCGCGCTCCTGCACTCGGCGCGGACGCGCTGGGCCGACGGGCCGCCCACCGACGTCCCGCAGGCGATGGTCATGGCGCTCGGCGTCGGCGTCGGCGACCTCGTCGTCGCCCGGGTCCCGGGCGCCCGCTGGGCCCTGCGCACGGGTCTGACGCCCTCCCCCGCGGTCGTGTCGGCCTCCGGAGAGGATGCGGCCCTGCCGCTGACCGACGTCGGCGCGCGCTGGCAGACCGGGTGCACGCCCGGCTGGGTCGCGGAGTACGTCACCGCCGCCGCCGCCCACCTGTCGGCCGGCGCCGCGCCCGAGCTGCCCGCCCAGCGGACGCCGGAGCGCKCCCGGGCCCTCGACCCGCAGCCCRAGGGTCCGACGTACCGGCCCTCGCGGMCGACGTCGGAGGGGCAGCCGCTCGCGAGCCGGCGTTCCACGCCGCCGCCCGCCGCACGACCGGTCGAGGACGAGGCGATCGCCCTGCGCGCGCTGGCCGACGCCGCCGGCGCCMCCGACCGCGAATCGGCCCCCGACGCGTCTGCGGCCGAACCGGCGGCCGCGCCCGTCCTGCCGCCCGGGACGCGGCCGGCTCGCACCCCCGCCGACCTCCCGTCCCCGCCGTCGCCGGCCGCGCAGGACATCGCCCTGGGCGCGCTCGACCACGCGCTCGAGGCGACCCTGGCGGGCGTCGACGCGGCGACCACGTTCGCCCTTGTCGATGGTCCGGCCGCGAGCCACGAGGTGCGGCGGTTCGACGCGCACGAGGCGGCCGAGGCGCGGGAGTGGGTGCKGGCCTCCGGGGCCGACCGCGCCGCCGTCGCCTGGATCGGGCGCCTTCCCGGCGACTCGTCGGACCCCAGCTCCGTCGGGGCCCGTGCGGTGCTGGTCGAGGCGTCCGACGCCGGTGCTCCGAGCCTCGTCGTCGCCCACCGGTACTCGGCCCCCGTCCAGGAGGGCGAGGGCCGCGCGCGACCCGCGCGAGCGGTTGGCGAGCCGCTGGTGATCGGGCAGGGCGCGCCGCTGCTCTGAGGGGAACGCACGGCTGGTCGGAGTCGTTGAACAAGATCCGCCGACCCGAGGAGGAGCCCGTGGGCGTCCCCGTCACCCCCGTCGACCCGCAGCTCCCCACCGTCACCGCGCCGCCCTCCCGGGCCGCCACCGCGTTCGAACCCGCTGCCGACGCGCGCGCCGAGCTGGACCGCCAGATCACGGCCTACGTCGAGCTGGGACTCCCGGCGCTGCTCGGCGAGGACCCGGCGGCTTTCCGCGACCGCCTCGAGCCGCTGGCGGAGGTCGCCGCGACGCCGACTGCGGCCGCCGGGGTCGAAGGCGACGACGTCCCGTTCGTGCTGGTCCTGCCGGGCCTCGACCTCAACGACGTGGCCCCGGCGATGCGTCGCGGGAAGCAGCTCGGCGTGAGCGTGATCGACCGCGTCGAGGCCCCGACCTACCGACCGATCGACGGCATCGACGTCCCGGCCGAGCCCTACCTGGTGTGGGGAATCGACACCGGCTCGGAGTTCTGCAACGTGCGGCCCGAGGACGCGCTGACGACGATCACGGGCCGCGGCCGCACCCCGCTGACCATCGACGAGGGGGTCGCGCTCGTGGTCGTCCGGCCGGACATGCTGCGCCCCAACAAGTGCTTCTCGCTGCTGGCGTCCCGGACGGGGACCAACCAACGGGTGCCGGCCGTGTGGATCAGCGAGCGCCGCGCGAAACTCGGCTGGTGCTGGGACCGCAACCCGCACACGTGGCTGGGCGCGGCGTCGGCGGAGGGCCGGGTCGCACGCGCCTGACTACTCTGCGAGGGTGCCCGTCGATCCAGGAGGAGCAATGCGCTTTCGCACCATGGTGGAGCTCAGCGGGAAGACCGCGACGGGGCTGCCCGTCCCGGACGACGTCGTCGCGGCGATGGACCGCGGCCCGCGGTTCCCCGTCGTCGTGACCATCAACGGCTTCTCCTACCGGAGCACCGTGACGCCGTACCGGGGTCAGACGATGCTCCCGCTCAGCTCCGAGAACCGCACGGGCGCGGGCGTCGAGGCGGGCCAGGAGATCGACGTCGACATCGAGTTCGACGACGCCCCGCGCACGGTCGAGGTCCCCGATGACCTCGCGACCGCCCTCTCGGGGACGGCCCGAGCCGCGTTCGACGCGCTGTCGGTGAGCCGGCAGAAGGCGATCGTCGGGCCGATCGAGGACGCGAAGACCCCCGAGACGCGCGAGCGCCGGATCGCGAAGGCCGTCGCGGACCTGAGCTGAGCGCGCGGCCCCCCGCCGCCGCCGATACCGTCCCGGGATGCGCCCTCTCGCCACGGCCACGCTGCTCGCCACCGCGCTGGTGCTGGTAGCCGGCTGCACCTCGTTCCCGGACCCCAACCCGCGCCCCGACCAGGGCGACCACCTCGAGGACCCCGTCTCGATCGACCGTGGGTCCGACGGCGACATCTCGCTGTCGCTGACCGGCCGCGCGACCTCGATCACGATCGGCACCGACGCCCCGGCCGGCGACCTGCTCGAGGTCCAGGCGACCGGCCCGGACGCGAGGCCCACCATCGACGAGTCCGACGACAAACCGGTGGTGGCGCTGGACGGCGGCGCGGCTGTTGTCCGGCTCGCCGACGACGTCGCGTGGACCATCGACCTGACAGCGGGCGCGGACACGGTCGACGCGGACCTCGACGACACCACGGTGTCCGGGCTCGTGCTCGACGGCGGAGCGCGCAGCATCGAGCTCACGCTCCCCGCGCCGGACGGCACGGTGGCGATCGACCAGCGCGCGGGCGCCGACCACCTCGTCCTGCACCTCCCCGACGGCGTCGGCGCCCGGGTCACCGTCACGTCCGGCGCGGGGAGCGCGGACATCGACGGCGAGACGACGCAGGGCATCGGCGCCGGGACGGTGCTGACCACGGACGAGTTCGACGAGGACGCCGACCACTACGAGCTCACGGTGGGCGGCGGGCTCGGGAGCCTGACGATCGACCGGGGCTAGCGTCGCGCGTCGCGGCTCAGTACTGCTGCGCCCGGACCGGGTACCACCGCGACCCGAACCGCCGGGTCACGGTCCTCCCGCTGATGTCGGCGAGCTCGTCGAGCCGAGCGAGCACGGCCCACCCGACGCGTCGAGCCGTCTGGTCGTCGTCGGCCTCGAACCGCACGGTGACCCGCGCCTGGCCGCGCACCACCGCGACGTCGTAGGCCTCCACGGTCGTCATCGCCTCGGCGGTCGCCACCGCCTGCGGCAGGACGTCGGGTGCGGCGACACCCGGCTGCAGCAGGCCGACCGCCGCGGTGACCCGGTAGGAGGGCACGGCGTCAGCTCTCGATCTCGGCGCCGTGGTCCATGGGCGCCACGCTAGCGGCGCGCGTCAGGCTTCCGGGACCACCGGCAACGTCGCAGCGGCCCAGTCGGCCGCGTCGACGGTGCACGCCCCGACCACGACGCCGTCGACGGAGAGCCGCGACCGCGCGGTCCAGCCCGGCCCGGACTCGTCGAGGTCGCCCTGGGGCACGGGAACCGCACCGAGCACGACCCGGTCGTCCTGCCACGCCGTCGCCTGAAGGTCGTCCTGCGTCACCGTGATGACGGATCCGTCGGCCGACACGAGATCGGTCTCGACGTCGACCGAGTCGAGCGAGGAGCCCGACGACGGCAAGGCCACCGTCCACGTGATGCTCAGGCCGGTCTCCTGCGGGTCCGACGCCGACCGGGTGACCCAGAGCCGCCGCTCGAACGAGTGCGACCTGGTGTGCGCCGCGTCGGCCGACGCGGTCGGACCGACCACCGTTCCGTCGTCCACGCACGGCACGGGGGCCTGGTCGGAGGAGCCGCCCGAGACGTTCGTCGTCGAGAAGCCGACCCCGAGCACGACCAGCACGAGCGCGCCGACGGACACGACCGTCGACCGTCCGGCCGACGGCTCCCGCCGGAACCGCGCGAACCACGGGTGCGCGGCAGGCTCCCGGGTCTGGATCGCGAGGGTGCCGACCAGCGAGTCCGCGAACGTCTGCCGCTTCGCGTTCCAGAGGGGCCGCAGGTACCCCACGAGCAGGATGGCGTCGAGCACGTGCGCCAGAACCCGGGCGGCCGAGCGGACGAAGCCGATGGGCAACCCGTCGGCCTCGCCCACGACGGCGACCCCCGCGACACGCTTGCCCGGGGTGGCGCCCGTGTAGCCCTGCAGAGCCAGGAGGGCGACGACGACGCCGACGAGCCACGCGCTGGTGACCCACGGGACGGAGTCGCCCGCCCCCTCGCCGACCGGGAACGACGGCGTGAGGGACGGCGCCCGCCCGTCGAGCCCGAGCACGAGCCACGTCGCCCCTCCGAGGATCGCGTCGTCCAGGAAAGCCGCGACGACGCGTCGTGACCAGGACGCGAGCGCCGGCCTGGCGGCGGGCGCGGTGACGTCCGTCGGCAGCGTCGCGATGTCCGTCACGCCCCCGATGCTGGCAGAGCGGCGGGTCGCGCGTGCCCCGTTTCGGGTCGCGCCGGGGGGAACACACGCGGTCGGCATCGAGCGAGGACGTCGAAGACCCAGGATCGGGATGATCCCAGGGCCTGGCTTCGATCCGAGGCCTTGACGTCGTACTTGTTTTTTGCAAGTGTGGTTACCGTCCGCGGAGGGGAATCACGCGAGAGGGAGAGCACGATGACTGCGATTTTCGTCAACCTGCCGGTGACCGACCTGGAGCGCGCGAAGGCGTTCTACACGGCCGTCGGACTCACCATCAACCCGCAGATGTCCGACCACAACGCGGCCTGCTTCATCGTCGAGGAGGACCACAGCTACGTCATGGTCCTGCTGCGCGAGTACTTCCAGACGTTCACCGACAAGCCGCTCGGCGACCCTGCCGTCAGCCCGTCGGTCTCGATCGCCATCTTCCTGGACTCCCGCGACGCGGTCGACGCGACCCTCGCCGACGGGCTCGCCGCGGGCGGCGCCGAGGAGCACCCCGCGTCGGACTACGGCTTCATGTACCAGCGTCAGCTCACCGACCCCGACGGCAACATCCTCGAGTTCGGCTGGTTCGACCCGGCTGCCGCGGCACCGGCTCCCGAGGTGCTCGCGAATCAGCAGGCCTGACGCGGATGGCCGCGCGCGACTACGGGCAGTACTGCGGCGTGACCCGGGCCCTGGAGCTGGTGGGGGAACGCTGGGCACTGCTCATCGTGCGCGACCTGTTGGTCGGGCCGCGCCGCTACGGAGAGCTCGCCGCGGGGCTGCCGCGGATCCCGAGCAACATCCTGGCCGCGCGACTCAAGGAGCTGCAGTCGGCCGGCCTCATCCGCCGGGCGCCACGCTCACGCATCATCATCTACGAGCTGACGCCCTACGGCCGCGAGCTCGAGCCCGTCGTGCTCGCGCTCGGCGCCTGGGGATTCAAGGCGATGGGCGATCCGCGCGACGAGCAGGTCATCACGCCCGACTCGATGACCATCACGCTGCGCACAGCCTTCCGGCCACAGGTCGCGGCGACCCTGCCCGCGACCGCCTACGCGACCCGCTTCGGTCCCGCCGACCTGCTCGTCCGGGTCGACGGCGCCACGCTGGACGTGATCCGCGGGGACGGGCCGGTCGACCTCGCCTTCGCCGCGGGCGCGGACATCCGCCGGCTCATCTCCGGCGAGCTCACCGCGGACCGTGCCATCGAGACCGGCGTCGTCGAGGTGCTGCGCGGCCGAGCCGACCTCCTCGACCGCTTCGCCAGCACGTTCCACCTGGCCGCCTGACCCGAGGCCCCGCCCAAGTGTCTTTGCTGGTGGGGGCCTTGGCGGTGCCTTCACGTTCGCACCGCGGGCAGGGCTGGGGTCAAGCGGCTGACGGCCGGCGTGGCTGCGCCGACCGCGCGGCGGAACCCAGAAGCCGGTTTCCTGTCCGCGGTCTCGCGCTCGAGTGCGGCCAGACGGCACGATGCGCGGATGGGGACCACCAGCACGACGCGGGCTCGCTGGCTGAGCTACGCGGCAGTCGTCGCGTTCGGGGTCGGGTTCGGGTACGTCGAGGCGGCGGTGGTCCACTACCTGCGCCTGGCGCTGGGCGCGCAGCTCGTCTACGACGCTCCCGTCCGGCGGGTCTACCTGGACCTCGGGGTGATCCGGTTCGTCGACCCCGTCCACACGATGCTCCTCGACCCGGACCTCACCCGTGCCGAGACCGCGCGAGAGGCCGCCACCATCCTCATGCTCGCCGCGGTCGCGGTGCTGGCTGGGCGCCGGTTGTGGCACGGCGTGGCCGCGTTCTTCATCGCCTTCACCGCGTGGGACCTCGCCTACTACCTGTTCCTGCGGGTGCTCACGGGATGGCCGACGAGCTTGACGGACACCGACGTGTTCTTCCTCATCCCGGTGCCGTGGCTGGGACCCGTGGCCACGGCGGTCGTCGCGTCGACGGCGGTGTTCGCGGTCGCGTCGTGGCGCTACCTGCGACCGGCAGCGTGGGCGGACCGGTCCAGTGCGCAACTGGCGCCGACCGCTCCCGGACGCTGAACGGCCCTCTCGCTCACGGGGAGCGAGAGGGCCGTTGACGTGACGACGACCGCGCGTGCGGTCGCGGTGTTGGAGGATCAGGTCGCCAGGTCACCCGACCTGGCGTACCAGGCCTCGTTGATGGTGCGGCGCACCACGATCCTCTGCCGGGTCTGGGCGATGAGACCGATCAGGGCCAGCACCACGAGCAGCAGGTACCAACCCCAGCCTGCGTTGACCGCGTTGCTGAAGCTGCCCTCCGTGAAGTCGGCGGAGTTCAGTGAGCCGAACAGCAGCATCAGGCCGCCGACCACGCTGACTGCGCCCGCGATGGAGCTGAGCACAGCGAGCACGATCATCGGCATGTTCCCGAAGACCGACAGCAGACCCAGGACCGCGCCGATGGCCACGCCCACGAGGACCGCGACCCAGTTCCAGTCGATCCCCAGGGCGACGATCAGGCCGGCGCCGATCACGTATCCGAACGTCGCCATGGCGAAGATCACGGCTACCGCGTAGAAGAAGTACGCGAGCAGCGCGAAGACCAGGCCCAGGACCAACCCCGAGATCCAGCCGAGGACGGTGCCCAGGACTCGCTCGTCGGCGAGCTCGGCGAACAGCCCTGCTCCGACGGCGAACCCGGCGAAGAAGCCCCAGATCGGGAGGATGAGCCGCAGCACGAACTGCCCTGCGAAGAGCATGACGCCCCCGGCGACGATCGCGAGGATTCCCAACAAGATGTCTGCCATGTCTGCAATGTAGGGCTCACCGCCCTCGATCGTTGCGACGACACGAATGAACCTGTCGCAAAAGGTGCTCACGGGCGGCCGAGCGCCTCGGCGGTAGAGTCCAGGTGCGGTCCAGCGTCGCTGACCGCACAGCTCCGCTCGACACTCCTCCGGAGATGGTCGTGACGTCGAACACGGTCCCGCCGTCACCGGCCGGTCCGCGCCCCGGCGAGGTGATGGAGCTCTACAAGCTCGCGGTCGAGATGGCGGACCGCATCTCCGCCCGTCGCGGCGTCGCCAACAGCTTCTTCGTCGCCCTGCAGAGCGCGATCCTGTCGGCCCTCGGCTTCCTGTCGGGCCGGACCGCCGACACCTGGGTCCTCGTGGCGGTCTGTGTCTCGGGCGCGGTGACGTCGGCGACGTGGTTCGTGCTCCTGCGCAGCTACCGCACCCTCAACCGCGCCAAGTTCGCCGTCATCACGCGTCTCGAACGCGAGCTCTCGCACCAGATCTTCGCCGACGAGTGGGATGCGCTGCGCAGCGACCCGATCAAGCACTGGCGGCCGCGCTACGCCGAGCTCGGCACCGTCGAGCGCGTCGTGCCGGTCGTCTTCTTCCTGATCAACGTCGCACTTGCTGTGTACCTGGGCACCTCGTGACGTATCTCGACGAGACCGCCGACGCGATCCGGGCCTCCGTGCCCGACGGCGTCGACGTGCCGCCCGACGCCCGAGACCTCTTTCTCGCCTACGCCGTGCTCCTGCGCGCGAAGGGGCCGGCGGTGACGGCGTCCGACGTGCACGACGCCTGGGTCGCGTGGACGCTCACGCGCGACGGAGAGCACCCGGCACTGCACCCGTTCGAGGAGCTGAGCGACGACGTGCGCGCGCTCGACGAGCCGTTCAGGCAAGCGATCCTGGCAGCGGCCGGAGCCCGGTGATGGGCATCCGCGTCGTCTTCGATGTTCCGCCTCGACAGACCGTGCGACGCCTGTCCGCGTCCGCGGCGAGCGTCGTCGGCGTGCTCCTCATGGGGGTCGGCCTGGTCGGGGTGTGCGGGGTCGTCGCCGTGGCCGTCGTCCTGGGCACCGCCGTCGGTCTCGGGTACGTCGCCCTCGTCGCCAACGAGCTGGACCCCGACGGCCAGTGGGCACCCGACTGGGTCCGCTCGTCGCCGGCCCCGGACCCGCAGTCGCTCGTGGACCCCGGCGTCCGGCTCGGGGTCGTTCTGGTCGCGGCGCTGCTCGTCATGTGGCTGGGACTGGTGGTGCTGCGGCGTCGGCGCCACGCCGCTCTCTTCCTGCGTCGGTTCGGGTACGACGACGCCACGCGGATCGTCACCTCGGCACTCGCGGTGCTCGGCCGGTCGTGGCGGGTGGTGACGCTGGATGACTCCGACGTCCGGACGGTCGGCGCGCGACGGTCGGCGATCACGACGTTCTCCCGCGGGGCGACCCGGAACGTCCGCCGGGTGACCGGCCGCGTCGTCGGCGTGATCGTCGTCATCGCCTTCGTCGTCACCTGGCGGTCCGCCGACACCGCGACCGACCCGGCCTCCATGCTGCCCGCGGGCCTGCTCGACGCCACGCCGGCACGCATCGAGTCGCCCGTGCAGCTCGCCACCGCGGTCGTGCTGGCGCTCCTTGCGGTGACCGTCCTCACAGGGGTCCTCCGTCATCTCCTCTTCCCGGCGGTCCTCTTCTCGCGGCGGGTCGAGCGCAGCGTGCAGACCGCCGAGGGGGCGGCCCGCCAGTCGGTCGCGACCGGCGAGGACGTCGAGAGGGTCGGGCGCCTGGTCGAGCGGATGACCCGCCGCGTGTTCAGCCCACAGCTGATGGTCGTGGCGTCGACCAACGCGCTGTGGCGTGCCGCGGTGACCCGTCTGCTGGCGAGCACGGAGGTCACCGTCGTCGACGTGTCACTGCCCACCGAGAGCCTCCTCTGGGAGATCCGGGAGCTGTCCACCCACGACGACGGCCGTTGCGTGTACATCGGGCACGTCGACCGCCTCGCGGGGTTCGTCCCTGGGGTCGCGCGGACCGCCCCACCGAGCTGGAAAGTCCCCGGGCCCGACACCCTCGCGGCACCGCCCGGCCCGGTCATCGAGCAGATCGAACGGGCGCTCGACGGGCACGACGTGCTCGCGTACAGCAGCGACCCGGGCACCGTGGGGCCGTTCTCACGCAGCCTCGAGCGGCACCTGTGGGCGACGCTCGCGGGAGCCGCGCCGACGGCTCGCGGCGTGCACGACCGCGCGCCCACGGCCTAGCGCCCGCACGTCCTATCCACGGCTCATTGCTCGGAGTAGAACTGGGACGAACCGGTGCAATCGGGTGCGCCGACAGTCGATCAGGAGGTTGGGAGCCATGCCCAAGTTCATGGACGTTCATCACGGGATGGTCGGCATCACGCCCGAGGCGCTCAGAGCCGCGCACCAAGCGGACGTCGACATCCAGGGCGAGGAGGGGGTCGACTTCCAGAGTGCGTGGGGCGACCCCGAGTCGGGCATGGTCTGGTGCGTCTCCGAGGCGCCCAACGCCGATGCGGTCCTCCGCATCCACGAGCGGACCGGTCACCCGGCCGTCGAGATCTACCCGGTACCGGTCGAGGCCTAGCGCCGTCGGCGAACGGCGTCCGCGATCGCACTGCGGCCGGGCTGGCGCGGGGGCAGCCACGCCCGGGCCGCTGCCGGCGTGGGCGCGGCCCGACGCGGCCTCATCCCCCGCTGACGATCACCAGCTCGTTGCCTTCGGGGTCGGCGACCCGCCAGCGAACCTCCGACTCCTCAAGGATCCGGCCACCGGCGGCGACGATCGTGGCGAGGCGCGACTGCGCGAGGTCCGACGGCACAGCGAGCTCCACGTGGATGCGGTTGCGCTGCCGACGACGCTCCGTCTCCGAAGCGTCGATCTCTTGGAACATCAGCACCGGGTTCAGCCGCCGCGGATCGTCGATGTCGATGACCCAGGCTCGCCGGTCGGGGGTGTACCCGAGAGCGGCGGCCCAGAACGTGCGGAGCGCGGCGATGTCGGCGGCGTCGAAGACGAGCTGAACGAAGTGCGGTAGTTCCGGATCCGCCGTGGCTCCGAGCTTGCGGGCGGTGGCCTGCAGATTCTCGGCGAGGTCGGTGAAGTCGAGCTCGAGGCCGTGGGTATCCGCCTCCCACAGGTCCTTGCCGCTGTCGAGGATCACGAGCCCCGGACGCAGGTCGATCAGCAGCGGGAAGCCAGCGTCGTCAGCCAGGGCCGCGGCTGCGGCGACCAGGTCACGCTGCTGCGGCGGCGAGGTCGTTCGGTAGCACGCGATCGCGCTGAACACCGCCTGCCAGTCGGCTGTCCCGGCCCTCTCGCCGAGTGCGTCTCCCGGCACCAGGTCGACCTCGTTGCCGTCGGGATCGGTGTGACAGACCCCGAACGGTCCGAATGCCTCACCAAGTCCCGCCTGCTCGACCGCCACCGCCGGCCGGACGACATCGACGTGGATGCGATTGCGCAACGGCCGCGGCTCGGTCGACTGCCGGAACCGGATCGCAGGGTCGCGCCGCAACGGATCCGCCAGTCCGCCGTCGTCGTCAGTCGCGTAGTCGAGCGCCCGCTGCCAGAACGACCCCACCTCAGACGGGTTCGCGGTGTCGAACACGACGCTCACGTGCTGCAGAGCGGCAGGGTCCGCGCCCAGCCCGAGCTCCCGCGCGGCCGCCGACACGGCCTCGGCGTGCTCGTCGGAGTCGAGGCGCACCCGCAGACCCGTCGCGCGCAGGTCGACCGCGATCTCGGCCGACAGCTCCACGATGCGCCCCGCCAGCTCGGCCCCCTCGATCAGCGACGGCGCGTCGAACCACGCCGTCGCGACGCCGTCGACCACGCGCCAGTCCGTTCCGGTCTCTGACATCCCGGACGATCTCCTTCCGGACGGTGATCCGGTCAGCCGCCCTCGGCAGTGCCCGCGCGCGCGGGTGGCGGTGTCAGTATCGCCGGTCGGTTCTGAGCCGGGCAATGGAGCCCTGGGCCCTGCCGTGCTACCTCAACCCGACGACGAAGGCCCCGCACCAGCGTTTCCGCTGGTACGGGGCCTTCGTGGTGGAGCCGCCTCCCTAGAGGAGCCCGCGGAAGGCGAACTGGAACGTCAGCTCGGTATCCGTCGGCAGTCGGTACTCCGGATGGGTCTGTGCACCCCAGGAGTCGTCGCCGCCGACCCCTCGGCGCTGCAGCGCCGGCCGCAGGACCGTCTGATAGATCGGCGGCAGCTCGGTGTGGTGCGCGGCGTTCTCGATCTCGAACGGCGTCCACGGCAGGGCCGACAGCTCCATGCCCTGGTCCGACTCCAACCGCAGGCCCGCTCCTTGCTCGTCGGTCACGGTCGCCCAGCGCACGCCGGTGTGGCTGCCTGCCTCCTGCGGACGCAGGTAGGGCGTGAGCGCGGTACGCACGTCCGCATCCCACACACCCAGCCGGGCGCCCGCTCGGCGGTCGACGTAGGACTCCTCGGGCCCGTCCCCGTACCAGCGCAGCCGGTGGAGCGACGGGTCGGTCGCCAGGAGGAGGCCGAGCTCGGGCATGTCCGACAGCCCCGCGCCGGGGCGCACCGTGAGGCTCACCTCGACGCGACCGTCACCGTCCACGAGGTAGGAGAGCTCGCACTCCCCCGCCGGTGTGGTCGGCAGCTCGTACCGGAAGGTGACGCGCACGCCGCCGTCGGTCTGCTCGACCGCCGGCTCGGCGGGCCCCTGGACGGCCTTCGCGTACCGGCTGGCGAGGAGCCATGCCCCGTCCTGCGCGGGGGCTCCCCATCCGTGCTCGTTCGAGGTGGGTGCGTGCCAGAAGCACGGCTGGGGCACGGAGCGCAGCAGCTCACGACCGCCGTCGGGCGTGAGCCCGTAGCGGTAGGAGAGCAGCCCGCCGTGCAGCCGCGAGAACAGGGCGGTGAAGTGCCGCCCCCGCACGCCCACGTTGTGGATGCCGTAGACGACCTCCGGTGCCGCGGCCCGGCGAGCCGGCGCGGACCCCTGGACGACCACGACCGCCTGCTCGTGCGCCACCTCGTGCCCGGCCGGCGCCCAGCGCGTGGTGCGCCGCAGCCGGAAGGACACGTCGACGGTGTACTCCCCGGGTGCGGTCGGCACCGTGACCGGCAGCGCATAGACCTGCGAGGCCCCCGGGTCGACAGCGGTCTCGAGCACCTCTTCCTGCAGCAACCGCCCCTCGCGGGCCACGGTCACCACGCACTCGTGCGCCGACGACGAGGTGGCGAGGTGACGGTTCTCGACCGTGACCTTGTCGCTGCCCACCGAGAGCCGGTAGCCCTGGTAGAGGTAGCGCACCTCCTGGGCGAGCGGCTTGAGCGTGCGATCGGCGAAGACGATGCCGTTGCCGCTGAAGTCCGAGTCGTGCGGCGCGTCACCGAAGTCGCCGCCGTAGCCGAAGTACTCGCGGCCACCGGGGTCGGTGCGCCGGAGTGCCTGGTCCGCGAAGTCCCAGATGAAGCCACCCTGGAACAGCGGCTCACGGTAGGCGAGGTCGATGTACTTGTGGACCGCCCCGAACGAGTTGCCCATCGAGTGGGCGTACTCGCACAGCAGGTAGGGCTTGTCGCGGTGCGTCGCGAGGAACTCCTCGATCTCGGCGGCCGGCGCGTACATGCGCGAGACGACGTCGGTCGTCTGCGGGTACCGCGGGTCCCAGTAGACGCCCTCGTAGTGCACCGGCCGGGAGTCTGCACCACGGAAGTACTCCGAGACCTCCAGGATGTCCGTCCCGCCGTACGACTCGTTGCCGCACGACCACATGACGATGCTCGGGTGGTTCTTGTCCCGCTCCAGCATGCTGGCGGCGCGGTCGAGCAAGGTGGGCAGCCACTCGGGGCGGTCCCCGGGCAGCGCCTCCTCGACCCCCGCCCCACCGAACCTCACCCGGTCCCACATCCCGTGCGACTCGAGGTTCATCTCGTCGATGACGTACAGGCCGTACTCGTCGCAGAGCTCGTAGAAGAACGAGTTGTTTGGGTAGTGGCTTGTCCGCACGGCGTTGATGTTCAGCCGCTTCATGAGCCGGAGGTCGGCCTCCGTCTGCTCGCGGGTCATCACGCGACCCTGGAGGCCGAAGTCGTGCCGATTCACCCCGTTGAAGACCACGCGGGACCCGTTGACCTTCAGCAGGCCGTCCTCGATGCCGAACCGCCGCACACCCACGCGGACAGGGATGTGCTCGGTCAGGCGGCCCGACGCGTCGTGCACGTCGAGCGTGAGGTCGTACAAGTGAGGGTCTTCCGAGCTCCACAACCGCGGGCTCTCGATGCGGACCACGAGCTCGTCGTCACCATCGAGCTGTCCGGCACCGGCGATCCTGGCGTCCACGCTGCCTTCGCCGGCCAGGACGACGCGCACGCGCACGGTCGCCTCGGAGAGGTCGTCGGCGACGTCGGTGACCACGCGGACGTCCTCGACGTGCACGGCGGGCCGGCGGTACAGGACGACGTCCCGGAACAGGCCCGAGAACCTGAAGAAGTCCTGGTCCTCGATCCACGACCCGGCGCTCCACCGGACCACCTGCGCGACGATGACGTTCTCTCCGTCGACCACCGTGTCGGTCAGATCGAACTCCGACGGGGTGAACGAGTCGGTCCCGTAGCCGACGTATGCGCCGTTCAGCCACACGGCGACAGCGCTCTCCGCGCCGTGGAAGCTCACGCTCAGCCGCTCGCCCGGCTCGAGCGGGTGCTCGAGGGTGAACGTCCGGCGGTACGTCGCCACGGGGTTGTACCGCTGCGGAACCTGCCCCGGCTCGAGCTGCTCGTAGCCGTCCCACGGGTACTGCACGTTGGTGTACTGCGGGCGGTCGTAGCCGAGCAGCTGCACGTGGGCCGGCACCGGCACGTCGTCCCAGCCGGAGTCGTCGACGTCGACGCGCTCGAAGCCGGGAACGACGAGGGCGGGACTCTTCGCGTAGTGCAGCTTCCACAGTCCGTTGAGCGACTGCTCGAAGGAGCTCGTCCCGGTGGCCGCCTCCTGGGGGGAGGCGAACCACCGGTGGTCGGAGTGCGGGTCGAGCCTGTTCTCCTTGACGAACTCGGGGTCGGTGATGCGGCTGAGCTCGAATGTCACTTGATGGCCCCCGTGACGCCTTCGGCAAAGCTGCGCTGCAGCAGGAGGAAGACGACGACCGTCGGCACCGAGACGATGAACACAGCGAGCATGAGGCTTCCGTAGTCGGTGACGTACCCGGCGCGCATGTTCGAGAGCAGCATCGGCAAGGTCTGGTACGCGTTGTCGACGAGGATCACCTTCGGCCACAGGAAGTTGTTCCACGAGAACAGGAAGGTGATGACACCCGCGGCAGCAAGGGTGGGCTTCATCGTCGGCAGGTAGATGCGCGCGAAGATGCTCACCTCGCCCAGCCCGTCGAGGCGCGCGGCCTCGATGATCTCGTGCGGGAACGTCCGCGAGGCCTGCCGGAACAGCAGGATCAAGAACGGCGTCGCGATGAGGGGCAGGATGACCGCGATCGTCGAGTTCACCAGTCCCAGCTGCGCGAAGAGGCGGAACAACGGGATCATCGTCGCCGCGAACGGGATCATGATCGCCAGGAGCAGGAGGGCCATGACGGCGTCCTTCGCCCGCGAGTGGTAGATCTCGAACGCATACCCCGCGATCGAGCACAGGATCAGGGCGAGCAGGGTCGTCGCGATGGCGTTGACCGCCGAGTGGTAGAACGCCGTGCCCAGAGGCTGGGAATCGACGAGCGCCTTGAAGTTCTCGACGAGGTGGCTACCCGGCAGCAGCTTGGACGCCAGGACCTCGTTGCTCGTGTTCGTCGCTGAGACGGTCATGAAGTAGAGCGGGAAGACCGACAGGACGACGGCGATCGACAGGAACACGTATGTGGGAATCCGGCGAAGTGTTGTTCTAGTCACGCTTGTCGCCCACCTTCAGCTGGATGGCGGCCAGGATGGCCACGATGACGAGGATCGCGTAGGAGATCGCGGCCGCGTACCCGAAGTTCGGGCTGTTGCGGAACGACACGTTGTACAGGTAGTGCGAGACCGACATCGTCGTGTTGCCCGGGCCGCCAGCGGTGAGGTTGAACGACTCGTCGAACATCTGCAACGTTCCGTTGGTCGACAAGATCGCGCACAGCAGGATGATCGGCTTGAGCTGCGGCATGGTCACGTACCAGAAGGTCTTGAACCCGTTCGCGCCGTCGACGCGGGCCGCTTCCAGGGTCGAGCGGTCGATGTTCTGCAGGGCCGCCAGGAAGAAGATCATGTTGTAGCCGGTCCACCGCCACAGCAGGCCGAGGATGATCACCATCCGCGCGGTGCCCGTCTGGCCGAGCCAGTTGACGGGATGGTCGAGTACCCCGAACTGCGTGAGCAGGTCGTTGGCGAGGCCGTCGGTCGCGAAGATCTGCCGGAACACCAGCGAGTACGACACCAGGCCCACCGCGCACGGCAGGAAGATCGCCGTCCGCCAGAATCCCTTCCACCGCAGCCAGGGCGCGTTGAGCATGTTCGCCAGCAGCATCGCGAGCAGCAGCATGATCGGCACCTGAATGATCAGGTAGATGAACGTCGTGCTCAGCGTCAGCCGGAACTGGTCGTCCTGGAACAGCCGCTGGTAGTTCAACCACAGCGGCTCTGCCCAGTTGAGCTTGGTCCCGCGTCCCGTCTTGAGCGACAGGAAGAGCGCCTGGATCATCGGCCAGAAGTTGACCAGCACGATGATGGCCGCGGCGGGAATGATGAACGTCCACCCGGTCAGGCTGCGGCGGCGCTGGATCGCCGACAGGGGTGCGGCCTTGGGCGGCCTGGACGGACGGGACTTCTTCGTCCCGGGAGGGGGCGCGCTCGGCGCGCGGCCCTCGGTCGGTGCGGTGGGAGCGGACATGAGCGGCTCACCTCTTCTTCGCGGTGACGGGCAGGGCGGGAAAGCGGGCGGCGGGGCCGGTGGACCGGTCCCCGCCGCCCGCCCTCAGGTCACCCCATGGCGAACTCGACGGTCTGCTGTGCCTGGTCGAGCTCGGCCTTCGGGTCCGCGCCGTTGAGGATGTTGGTGATGGCGACGCTCACGGCGTCGCGACCCTCGTAGTAGTAGGCGCCCGTGTTGTTGGCGGGCACCTTCGCGGCGAACTTCAGGACGTCGGCGTAGATCGGCTGGCCGCCGTAGAACTCCTGCGGCTCGTTGTAGACGTCGGACTCACCCGCCGGAAGCCAGTTGGCGAGCGCGCCGGACTTCGGGAGGATCGTGTCGTAGAACTCGGTCGAGCCGGCGAACGTCTCGTTCAGGAAGTCGCTGGCGAGCGCCTCGTTGCCATTCGGAGTGATCGCCCAGGACGAGCCACCATTCGCCGTGTAGTTGGTCGCGCCGTCGACGCCATCGAGCTTCGGGACGTTGGTGACGGCCCACTTGCCGGACTGGTCGGGGGCGGACTGGATGGAGCCGGAGATCCACACGCCGTTGACGACAGCGGCCGTGTTCCCGTTCACGATCGTGTTGATGTACTCGTCCCACGAGTTGACCTCGACGAAGACGCCGGCCTTGACCATCTGGCCGTACATGTCGATGGCGGCCAGCAGCGCGTCGTTGTCGGTGATCGTCGGGTTGCCCTCGTCATCGAACAGGCTCGCGCCCGCGCTCTGCAGCATCATCATGATCGTGTCGGCCGAGTTGGCCTGGCCGGTGAGCAGCGGCTTGCCCGTCTTGGCCAGCACGTCCTTGCCCATGGTGAGGAACTGGTCCCACGTGATGTCCGTGAAGTCGTCGACCGTGTAGCCGGCCGCCTCGAGGATGTCCGTCCGGTACGCGCCGATCGCGGCCCCGTTGTCGAACGGCACGCCGTAGTTGACGTCGTCGATCGTGGAGTACGCCACGACGGACTCGGGGAACTCGCTGAAGTCGACCTTGGAGTCGGAGAAGTCGGCGAAGATGTCCGGGTAGTTGATGACGTTCTTCTGGAACGCGTTGTTCTGCATGAGGAAGATGTCGGGCAGCTGGTCGGTCTCGCCCGACTGGGCCAGCGTCGTGATCTTGGTCTGCAGGTCGTCCCACGGCGTCTCGACGATGTCGAGCTTGAAGTCCGGGTGGTCGGCCTGGTAGACCTTCTCGGCCTCCTGGAGGGCGTAGATGTTGAACGCCGGGTCCCAGGCCCAGACGGTGAGGGTGTTGTCGCCGGAGCCACCGCTCGCGCCAGTCGTCTCGTCCCCGCCCGAGCCACCGTCTCCGCCGCTGCAAGCGGCGAGGGCGAGGCTCAGCGACAGGACTGCGCCCAGCGCGCCGAGCGTGCGTGTCTTCTTCATCGGGTGATCCCTTCGTGCTGTTGGTCGTTCCGTGGACCGGCACCGGCTCTCGCCGAGCCGCCGGCTCCCGCCGCCCACCGCAACGTCGCGGTGGATGATCGGGCTCGGTCGACTGTGCTGTTTGGAGGTCGTGCGCCGTGCTGTGGGTCAAGCGGTTGCCAGCTCCGCGCCACAGAGGTCTCGTCCACACCGACCACGAGCGACACCGGCGTCCCTCGACCTCTCTGGCGATTGGTGACGTCACCATAGCAGCGGGTTGGCGGATGCTCCGGAGACGATTTGGTAACGGTCGGGTAATGATTTTCGACGATTGGTGACGTCACCATCCCTCTACACCACTACCATCTCGCCATGACTACCGCTCCAGCGCCCGGCCGACGCCGCTCGGGCCCCTCGATCGGAGACGTGGCCCGGCTTGCCGGCGTCTCGCCACAGACGGTCTCTCGCGTCTCGACAGGCGCCGAGTCTGTCCGATCGAGTACCCGCGCACGCGTGGTGCACGCCATGGACCAGCTCGGGTACTCGCCGAACCGGGCGGCGCAGGCGCTGCGGAACGGCACGTTCGGCGCCATCGGCGTGCTCTCGCACGGCTTCAACCGCACGGGTGAGGCCCTCACCGCCGAGGCCCTCGTCGCGGCCGCCGAGCTCGAGGAGTACTCGGTCACGCTCCTCCACGTGCGCAACCCCGACCCGGACGGCTGGGACAACGCCGCACACCGCATCTCGCACCAGGCCATCGACGGCCTCGTCATCATGCGGGCCGAGCTGGCGACACCGGCGACGCTCGTGCTCCCCGCCGGCATGCCGGTGGCGGTGTCCTTCTCCAAGTTCGCGGGCCACTACCCCACCGTCACCGCCGACCACGTCCAGGGCAGCGAGGACGCGGTCCGCCACCTCCTCGGCCTGGGACATCGCACCGTGCACCACCTCGCCGGGCCGACGGACTCGGACCACGCCCTCGTCCGCAGCGGTACGTGGCGCCGCTGCCTCCTGGAGGCCGGCATACGTCCACCCCAGCCGGTGTACGGGGACTGGAGCGCGCGCTCCGGCTACGAGGCGGGCAAGCGGCTCGCGGCCGACCCCGACGTGACCGCCGTGTTCTGTGCCAACGACGAGATGGCGTTCGGCCTGGTGCGAGCCCTGCACGAGCAGGGCCGCCGCGTGCCTGACGACGTGTCCGTGGTGGGCTTCGACGACATCGCCGTCAGCGGCTGGGGCTCGCCACCCCTGACGACCGTCAGGCAGGACTTCCCCGGCATCGGTCGCGCGCTCGTCGGCCTCGTCGTCGGTCAGCTCCGGTCACGGTCGATCCCGGCGCCGGCCTTGACGGTCGTGCCCACGGAGCTCGTCGTCCGGGCGAGCACCGCGCCCCCGCCGCGCTGACCGCGGTCCCCGCGGGACGGCGAACACCACACACGAGCTTGACCAGCAGACCGCCGTGGCACCGGCCAGTGCCCACTTCTCACGGTCGTGAGGACAGTCCGATCGGAGACCCGCATGGCTCGCACGTCCTTCAACGACGACTGGTCCTACCGCACACCGCTCAGCGCGTTCGCGGCAATCAGCGGTGAGGATGCCGCACTCACACCGGTCCGGCTGCCGCACGACGCGCTCCGGGACGCCGAGCGTGCGGCGGACGTCCCCTCCAAGGGCGCCGGTGCGTACTACCCGACCGGTGCCTACACCTACCTGAAGACGTTCGACGTCCCCGCCGAGTGGGCCGGAAAGGTCGTCCGCCTCGAGATCGAGGGCGCGTACCGCCACGCGATGGTCTTCCTCAACGACGAGCTCGCTGGACATCGGGCCGACGGGTACGCGCGCTTCTTCGTCGACCTGACGCCCTACCTCCGATTCGGTGACCGGAACACCCTGCGCATCGAGGTGCGCTCCGGCCAGGACTCGAGGTGGTACTCCGGTGCGGGCCTGTACCGCCCGATCTACCTGCACATCGACGACCCGGTGCACATCGGGCTCGACGGTGTCCGCGTCAGCACGGTGCGACTCGAGGACGACCAGGCCGTCATCGAGGTCGCCACCTCGGTCGTCAACCTCGGGCTGACCACTGCCGCGCTCACGGTCACGACGTCCGTCACCGACCCACAGGGGACGCATGCCGAAGGAGATGCCACGCCCCTGACGCTCGCGCCCGGTCGCACAGCGGTCGTGCGCCAACGCCTGTACCTGMCGGATCCCCACCTGTGGAGCGTGGACACACCGTCCCTGTACCTCGCCCGCACCGGCCTGGGCGACGCAGCCCAGGACGTGCTCACGACCTTCGGGATCCGCACGGTTACGGTCGACCCGCACAAAGGGCTACGCATCAACGGCGAGAGCGTCGTGTTGCGGGGCGCATGCATCCACAGCGACAACGGCCCCCTCGGGGCCGCCTCGATCGCCCGGGCGGAGGAGAGGCGCATCCAGCTGCTCAAGGCTGCGGGCTTCAACGCCATCCGCTCCGCGCACAACCCGGCCTCGCCCTCCATGCTCGACGCGTGCGACCGCCTCGGGATGCTCGTCATGGACGAGGCCTTCGACATGTGGACCCGCGGCAAGACGCCCTACGACTACGCGCTGGACTTCCCGCAGTGGTGGGCCGCCGACCTGGGGTCGATGGTCGCCAAGGACTACAACCACCCCAGCGTGATCATGTACTCGCTGGGCAACGAGATCGTCGAGGTGGGCACCCCGCACGGCGCAGCCCTGGCACGAGAGATGGCCGAGCACGTACGCAGCCTCGACCCCACCCGCCCGATCACCAACGGCATCAACGCCGCGCTGGCCGTCCTCGACGACCTCCCGGCGATCCTGGCGAGCGAGCGCGGGCTCAACGAGCTGATGGCCGACATGGGCGAGGGGATGCGGGCGATCGGCTCGTCAGAGGCGGTCACCCGGCGCACGGCCGAGTCGAGCTCCGTGCTCGACGTCCTCGGCCTCAACTACGCCGACGGCCGCTACGCCACAGACGCGGCGCTGTTCCCGCACCGCGTGATCGTCGGCTCGGAGACCTTCCCCTCGCAGATCGGGACGCTCTGGCCGCTGGTCCAGGCCCATCCGCACGTCATCGGAGACTTCACCTGGACCGGCTGGGACTACCTCGGCGAGGTCGGCATCGGCGCCACGGCGTACCAGGAGGACCCCGATGCCGTGCCCGAGCTGGAGCGTGAGTACCCCTACCTCACGGCCTGGTGCGGCGACCTGGACATCACCGGATGGCGCCGCCCGGTCTCCTACTACCGGGAGATCGTCTACGGTCTGCGCACCGAGCCCGCCATCGCCGTGCTCCGCCCCGAACGGCACGGCCACACCGTCTCCATGCAGTCCCCGTGGGCGTGGAGCGACTCGGTCTCCTCATGGACCTGGCCGGGCTTCGACGGCAGGCCCGTGACCGTCGAGGTCTACGCGGACGCCGACGAGGTCGCCCTCCTGCTGGACGGGACCGAGGTGGCGCGCGGACCCGTCGGCGCGCGGCGCCCCATGCTCGCCTCCCTCGAGACCGTCTACCGCCCGGGTGAGCTGGTGGCCGTGTCCTACCAGGCGGGCGTCGAGACCGGCCGCACCTCGCTGGTATCCGCGTCCGGCCCGACCACCCTGACCGTCACCGCCGATCGGACCACGCTGCGCGCCGACGACACCGACCTCGCCTACCTCGCCATCGAGCTGCGCGACGCGAGCGGCGTCCTGGTCACCGGCGCCGACCAGCCGATCACCGTCCAGGTCAGCGGCACGGGCGAGCTGGTCGCCCTGGGCTCTGGCAACCCGACGACGACCGAGCGCTTCGATGCCCCGACACGCACGACCTTCGACGGGCGAGCTCTCGCCGTGGTCCGCCCGACCGGTCCCGGGGCCATCGAGGTCACCGTCACCGGCGACGGGATGGAGCGCGCGGTCGTCGCTCTGACCGCGGTCGGCGACTAGGCCCGGCGTTCGTTGCGCGACGAAGGCCCCGCCCCCAGCGTTTCCGCTGGTGACGGGGCCTCCGTGGTGGAACCGCCTCTGAGAGGCGAACTCTTGACCTTCTCATGACGAGGTAGATGAAGACACCGCGTCGGCTCGCATGGGCACACAAGCTGGCATTCGAGCCAGAATCTCCGTGATCTGTCCGACCGACTCCCTGAGTCGTGCGGCATCACTCGGCGGCCGCGACGCGTGCGCCCAAGCATCAATTGTTGCCGGCACGGATCCTGTCTGCGACGGCTGGAACGACTGGGCCCGGGGGATCGTGCCGTCGCCCTGCTCGTCAGTTCCTGTACAGCGTCAGTGTTCCAGCACGCCACGGTGGCGACGATACGGTCGAACAGGGATCGCGATGGAGAGCCGATACCCGTCGGTGCACTGAGGCTCAGAACTCGACCACGTCATGGTCGAGCCAGGTGTCGACCTTCGCCGACTGCAGGCTCACTTCGTAGACCACTTCGCGTTCCTGCTCGTCCTCGGTCATGCCATCCAAGTAGCCGGGAACCTGCGCCCGGTACAGCTCCGCGACCGCGGGGAACGCCATCTCCGCCCGCTTGATCACGACCCGGTTGCTGCTGATGGTCGCGCCTGACGTCGTGGGCGGGGTCACCACGGCGACCCGACCCCGGTCGAACTCACGGACCTTGGTTCCCTCCGGCGCCGTCGTCACGTACCAGACACCGGGTCGCTCCGACTTGACGAAGCGCATGATCCGGCCCGACGACCTTCCCGATTCGTCGGCGCTCGAGACGACCAAAAGGTTGGTCTGCGCCGCGACGTCCTCGAAGCTGTCCAGTGCTCGCGTGGCGACCATCGTGCTTTCACGATGGTGCTTCTTGGCGAAGACCAGTGCCTCGTGCACCGAGTCGAAGCGCCGCTCCTCCTCGATGAAGTAGAGGATCTGCCGGACGTAGGCAGAAATGTCTTCATCTTGGTAGTAGAACTGCAGCCAGCGCCGACCGGCGTGCAGGTCGCCCGAGTACTTCTCTCGGAGCCTTTTCTCGTTCCTGGCGAGCAGCCGTCGACCCAGGTGCGAGCGGAGCGCGGCCTGTCCCAGCTCGACCCCGACGATCACCGCCAGGGTGCCGGTCACGAGCGTCGGGAGCCACCACGCCGACCGGTCGGGCACCGTGCGCATCGCCTCGAAGTAGAGGCCGGCGACGACGACCACGACCGCGACCGCCACCGAGAACACCAATGCCCCACGGTAACGCCGAGCCTCGAAACGGATGGAGTCGGCGGCGCGCCGCCGCTTCTTGATGTGGACTTCACGCTGCTTCATGTTCGCGAGCAGCGCCTGGTCCGCCGGCGAGAGCGGCATCACTCGGCTCCGTAGGTGCGAAAGCGGCCACGAAGCTCGAATGTCTCGAGGTCGCCGTAGGGCTGGATCTGGACCTTTCTCTGCTGCAGGCGGAGGACCTCGGGGCCGAACTTGCCGGCGTACCAGTCGGCAGCGATCTCGACCCGTTGCACCAGACGTTGCTCGTCGTAGGTCTTTCTCTGGTCGCGTTGTCTGGCGGCGGCGCGATTGACGATGTACAGCACCAGGTATCCGACGATGAACGCGCCGAGCAGGACCGCCAGGTAGACCATCGTCGTCGCCCACATGGCGAACCCCTCTTCATACCCCCACCACCCGCCGTCGTCGTTGTTGCGGTTCAGGAGCGCCGAGGCCGTGATTACCACCGGCAGCACGACGAAGAACCAACCAACCACGATCAGGATGAGTTGTCCGAGTTTCGTGCCGTAGCGCCCCTCCCCGAAGAACCAGTCGACGGATACGTCCTTCTCGTCCACCGTGCGGGTGACGTAAGGAGGCTTGGTCGTCATGAGAGCTTCCGATCGTCCTTGGGGATACCGGTCAGGCTCTCGGAGCGTTCGGGCGACTTCCACGAACCACCATCTCGGCGCATCCAGACCTTGCCGAGCGTCGGGATGAACTCGACGACCACGGTCCAGGTGTTGACCATCCAGTAGATGAGCATGTACCACGGCGCGAACAGGATGTACTTGAGCGTTTTTCCGCCGTCGTTGTAGTACGACGCGGCGGTGAGTTGGACCAGGCCGATGACCATCTGGATGGCGACGAAGATGCCGGCCAGGTACCAGGCGTGCCAGAAGCGCTCCCAATTCTGCGTCGTGGCGAAGCGGGCCTGGACCACGAAGAACACGATCAAGCTGATCCAGTACAGAAAGCTCCACACGACGCTGACGCTGTAGTCCAGGATCACCGGCATCATCCGGAAGTTCTGGACCGGGTGCCGTACCAGCTTCGGGCCTTTGGTCACCAAGGTGTAGATGCCACCCGACGACCAGCGTCGTCGCTGCTTGAGCAGCGCCCGCAGCTGTTCTGGAACGTCCAGGAAGAACCGGACGTGCGGGGCGAACAGAGCACGCCAACCCGCCGTCTGCATGTCCCAGGCGATCGCGATGTCCTCGGTCGGTTGCTCGGCATGCCAGCCGCCGACATCGATCACGGCCTGCTTCCGGTACATGGTGTTTGCGCCGGAGAACGCGAAGAGAGCGCCGTAGGACATCTGCGACCTCTTGATGAGCCCGATGATCGAGTTCAGCTCGTTCTGTTGCGCCTGCGCGGTGACCGTCGTGCGGTTCGCGGCCAGCATGTTCCCCGTCACGGCTCCGACGTTGTGTCCTCCCTCACGCTCGAAATAGCTCAGGTACTGCCATAGCGCGTCGGGATTGGGCTTGGTGTCAGCGTCGTTCGACAGGATGAAGTCACCATTGGCATAAGCGAGCGCGACATTGAACGCATGCGCCTTGCCGCGGTTCTTGAGAATAGTGATGACACGCAGGCGCGGAATCTGTTCTTGCAGACGGTCCAGGATTTCTGCCGTCCGGTCTGTGGACGCGTCGTCGGCGACAATGATCTCGTACTTCTCCGCCGGATAGTTGAGCTGACGGTCTAAATAGTGCACCGTGCTCGCGATCGAGTCTTCTTCGTTGTGCGCGGGGACGAGGATCGTGA
Source organism: Cellulomonas sp. P1_C4 (assembly GCF_056406355.1). Taxonomy (NCBI): domain Bacteria; kingdom Bacillati; phylum Actinomycetota; class Actinomycetes; order Micrococcales; family Cellulomonadaceae; genus Cellulomonas; species Cellulomonas sp. P1_C4. Next base: position 25,125 of record NZ_JBFUAI010000002.1, read on the forward strand.
CGAACGGCTCACCGTGCTCGAGGTACCGCGGGAGATCACGCCGCTCGAGGAATATGTGGTAATAGAAGCTCGACACGATGAATGCCATACCGCCGACGATCGGGTAGGCGAAAAGGGCGAAGACAAGCAGGTCCACGAACCAATCCACGTTCGTCCTTCCCCGTCGAGCAATCGCATCACGAGATCAAGCCTGGAGCCGGGATCAGCCGGTGCCATCATCGCAGAGAGGCCCTCGTCACACCGTGCGGGACGCCCGGCTCAATCCGCCGCGGCTCAGCCGGTCACCTTCGTCGCGGCCGGCAGCATCCGGCTCATGACCTCTCTCACGACGAGGTGGATCGAGGCGTGCGGGCGGTGTCGGCGGGCGTCGATCCGTGCAGGTCAGGACCAGGGCCGCGTCCAGGGCCGTCCGCCGCGATGCGCTCGGCTCCACGCGACGTGGCACCCACGTCGGCACCAGCGGCAGGTCGACGGCGTCTCGTCGTGGACGTCACCGCCCCGCCGCGCGCACCCGGGCCATCGAGGCGGCGCAGCACCAGCAGCGCGATCCCCGCGGACAGGAGCTCCCCCGCGGCCAGGCCGGTCCAGGCGCCGGTGGGTCCGGCGCGGCCGAGGGCAAGCACGAGCGGGACCTTGAGAAGCAGCAGGGTCCCGACGGAGATGAGATAGGACGGTCGTGGTCGGCCCAGCGCCTGGAAGTACGCGGAGACCAACGGTGTCACGCCGGCAGCGGCGAAACCGATCGCGAGGATGCGCAGAGCGTCGACGGCCTCGGTCTGGACGGTTGCGTCGTCGACGAACGCGGCGGTGATCGGCTCCGCGAGCAGAGCGACGGACCCGGCGGCGACGGTGCTGTAGACGAGGGTGGCGCGCACCGACAGGGTCCGGGTCCGCCGGACGCGTGCGGCGAGCCGGCGGCCGGCGTTGTACCCGACGATGGGCTGCATCCCCTGGCTGATGCCGAGCTGGGGCATGGAGACGAACGTCTGGATGCGGGAGCAGATCGCGAACGCGGCGAGGGCGGTGGTGGCGGCAGCGGCCCGGGACAGCGTGGTGTTGACGACCACGAAGAGCACGGTGGCGCCGAAGCCGGCGAGGAACGAGGGGGCACCGATGCCCACGAGGGTGCGGACCGTGGGCAGGTGGGGACGCAGGTCGGCGCCGCGGATGCGGTAGGGGCGGTGCGCCTGGACGAAGAAGAACCACAGGCTCATCGCGGCAGAGACGGCCTGGCCGCCGACCGTTCCCAGGGCGGCGCCGCGGACGCCGAGGCCCAGCCCGAAGATGAGCAGCGGATCGAGAGTGATCTGGACGGCGACCGGGACGACCCACAGCATCGTGGCGAACCGCATCCGACCCTCGGCACGGACGACGCTGGAGAACCCGGTCGAGACGATCGCGCCGGCCAGGATGACCACGGCGTAGTCGCGGGCGTAGCCGAGGGTCGGACCGTGGGCGCCGAGCAGCCGCAGGAGCGGCTCGAGCCCGGTCAGCCCGATCACGGTGGTCGCGACGGCCGCCGTCCAGAACACGACGAAGGCGTTCCCGGCCGCACGTGCGGCCGTGCTCGTGTCGCCGGCACCGAGGTGCCGGGAGACGACAGAGCCTGCTCCGACGCCGAGGGCGGTCGAGACCGCACCCAGCGCCAGGAGCAACGGGGCCACGAGGTTGACCGCCGCCATCGCGGTCGTCCCGACACCTCGGGCGACGAACCAGGCGTTGGTCAGCGCGTAGATCCCGTAGACCCCGACCGCGATCGTGGTCTGGGTGCAGGCGTGCCACAGCAACCGCCCGACCGGGCGTTCGCCCAGGGCGGTGGTATCGAGCGTGCCGGTGGCCCGGTCGCTCACGACTCGGTGAGCAGGCGCATCATTCGATCGATCTGCCTGCGTGCCCAGTCGTACTGGGTGGGTGTGGTGTGTCCGCGGTAGACGGTCTCGATCGCCATGATCACGGCCAGGTGCAGCGTGTACAGGCGGCGGCGCGTCTGCTCCCTGGGGGTGAGCGACGCGTGGCCGTAGCCGCGCATGAACGCCGTCGGGTCGCCGAAGTCGGGCAGATCGATCGCGGAGAAGCCGGCCTCCATCAGCGGGTCCCCGTACAGGGCTCGTTCGTGGTCGATGATCGTGACGATGCTGCCGTCGCGGACCATGACGTTGGAGTCCCACAGGTCCCACTCGACGAACCTCGGCTCGGTGACGTCGTCGAGGACGTCGGCGTGCAGGGCGACGACCTTGCGGATCTCGTCGTAGTCCCGGCCGATGTCGACGCTGCGGGCCTCCCCGTCGGCCAGGTTTGCCTCGACGATGCCGGTGAACACGGTTCGCCAGGACGGGTCGCCCGGGCCGGCGAGCGGTCCGAACCAGCCCCCGCGGATCGAGTTCAGCTCGCGGTTGGCGGCGCCGAGCGCCTCGTTGTACGCGTCGCGCTGCTCGGTGCTCAGACCCTTGGTGATGATGCCGAAGTTGTCGGCGTCGATGAACGGCATGAAGAAGTAGTCGGCGTCGACCAGCTCGTGGCTCAGGTCGGCGTGGTCGACGTGCGGGACCGGGACGTCGGTGCGGTCCGCGATCAGTGCCAACGAGTCGAGCTCGATGCGCATCGCGCCGCGCTCGGCGGTCATCACCGGCACGTCCCGCGGCGGCGCGATCTTGACGACCACGGCACGGCCGTCGCGCAGCACGATCCGGTACGCGACGTTGAACCAGCCGTGCCCCAGCTCCTCGAGCCAGGTGTCCGGCTCGCCCGTAGGCACCTGCTCGGCGCCGTAGGCACGCTCGACCATCGCACGCAGCGTCGCGGGCGTCTGGCGGTTCTTCGTGATGCTCTCCATCGAGTCCTCATCGCGGTACAGCAGGGCGGTCCTGCCCTCGGCGGCGCGTCCGTCGGGTCCCGGCACGTTCGGCAACTCTAGGGCCGCCGCGTACACCGACCCGGTCACCGACGAGCCGCGCCGTGACGTTCGGCGGCGTTGCGCCGAGCACCCCACCGCCCTCAGCCGTGAGGGGCTCCAGGCGATCGCGAGGGCCTCGAGCAGCTCGCGATACGCGGAAAAGACGACGATGTCAGCAAGCGCGCAACGGCCATAACCTTAGCGAGGGAGGACATCTCCGCCCGTGACCACCAGAGCGGCCTGCCACCGACCGTCGCCCGAACCCACGGCTGCATCGCACAACATGCTCGGCGCCACCGCGGGACCCGGAGGCCCGATGCGCAGTGACCGGTGCGTGCGCGCGACGCCCAAGCAGGCCTGAGGCAGCAGGAGGCGCCATGCCCTCGGTACGCCGCACGCAGCGGGCTCGACAGTGACCGGCGCTCGGCTGCTGCTGGCAGCCTTCGACGCGGGCGGGACCGTGCCGCCCATGCTCGGTGTCGCCGCGGAGCTGGTGCACCGCGGGCACGAGGTCGTCGTCTTGGCAGATCCCACGGTCGGGCCCTCAGCTCGGGCTGCTGGATGCGCGTTCACCCCGTGGACGACCGCACCACACTTCGACACCCTTGCCGACCAGACGGCCGCCATCGCCGCGCTCGAGCACGGAAGCCCACGTCAGCGGGTCCAGACCCTTCGACGGTTTGCCAGCGGTGATGCCAGTGGTCGCTTCGCCGACGACGTCCTGCGGGCGGTACGCGCGCATTCCCCGCACGCCGTGGTGGCCGAGTCGATGCTGCCAGGGTTGTTGATCGGGGCGCAGGCGTCGGGTCTGCCGTGCGCCGGGCTGATGGCGAACCTCTATGTGCGGCCCCTGCGGGGTCGGCCGCCGATGGCGGGCTCATGGTCACCCGGGGCCAGCCCTCTGGGACGGCTGCGGGATGCGATGGCCGTCGACGCCGCCCTCCTCGCGACCAGGCTCGTGGCCCCGCCGTTGAACAAGGTGCGGGCCCGGTACGGTCTGCCGCCGGTGCCGGATCTGTTCGGGCAGATGGACCAGCTCGACCGTCTTCTGGTGCTGAGCAGCCCGGGCTTCGACTATCCGGCCCCGCTCCCGGCGAACGTCCGCTATGTCGGGCCGCAGCTCGACGACCCGGACTGGTCGTCCAGCCGGGCTGAGGCGTGGCGTCCGGAGGGCGACGGACCGCTCGTGCTCGTCGCGATGAGCTCGGTGTACCAGCGACAGACCGCCATGCTGCAGACCGTCGCCGCAGCGCTCGGCTCACTGCCGGTCCGTGCGGTGATCACGACCGGCAAGGCAGTAAACCCGCAGGATGTTCCCGCACGTCACAACGTGAAAGTCGTCCGCGCCGCACCGCACCGGGATGTCCTGCGCGAGGCTGCGGTCGTCGTCACGCACGCCGGCCACGGCACGGTCATGAAGACGCTGGCCGCCGGGGTACCGCTGGTGTGCATCCCGATGGGGCGCGACCAGCGCGCCAACACCAGCCGTGTGCTGCGCCTGTCCGCCGGCGTCCAGGTCACCGGCCGTCCGACGGCCGCCCACATCGCCTCGGCCGTCCGGCGCGTCCTGGACGACCCGACCTTCGCCGCACGCGCCCACGACGCAGCCCAGATGCTTGCCGCCGAGGCACGCGCACAGCCCAGCGCGGCAGAGGAGATCGAGTCTCTCGTTGACCGCGCCGCCTCTTGAGGGCCGGGAGGCCTTCCGCCGCCAGGAGCGCCACCGAGTACCGCGCACGTCACGGGTGACCGGACCAGCAGCGTCGACTACGAGGCGGTGTAGCCGCCGTCCACCAGGTGGTAGCTGCCGGTGATGAACGACGCTGCGTCGCTGGCGAGGAACGCCACCAGGGCGGCGACCTCCTCCGGCCGTCCCATGCGCCCGAGCGCGTGCTTGCCCGCGAGGAACTCCCGCGTCGGCTGGTCGAGGCTCGTCTCCACCAGCGGCGTCGCGATGAACCCGGGGCCGACGGCGTTCACCCTGACGCCCCATACTCCAGCGCGCCGTTCTTGGTCAGCCCGACCAGGCCGTGCTTGGCCGTGACGTAGGCCGAGGACATGCCGAACCCGACCGTGCCGAGGATCGAGGCCATGTTGACGATCGACCCGCCGCCGGCCGCCACCATGACCGGCAGCTCGGCCTGCATGCAGTAGAAGACGCTGTTGAGGTTGACCTCGATGACCCGACGCCAGCTCTCCAGGCTGTAGTCGGCGGTCAGCGCGATCTCGCCGCCGATGCCGGCGTTGTTCACGGCGATGCGAACCGGGCCGAGCTCGCCGGCCGCTGCGACCATCGCCCGGCATCCGTCCGGATCGGTGACGTCTCCGATGAACGCCGATGCCACACCGCCGGCGGCGGTGATCGCTTCCGCGACGGCCGTCGCGCTGTCGGACACATCGGCGACGAGCACCCGGGCTCCGTTGGCCGCCAAGAGCTCAGCCGTCGCCTTCCCGATGCCCGATCCGCCGCCGGTGACGATGGCGGCTCGATCGAATACGTCGTAGGTAGCCATACGGCCAAGGTCGTCGCCTGGGCGCCGCGCCGTCAGGGCCAAAGGTCCCCAGCCCGAGTCGAAAGCGCCTGCCCGCTTGGGATGGACAGACGGGACCTTGGTGACATCGACTCCCTCAGATCCCCGCCGCCTGCCGGAGCGCAGCATTCTCGGCCTCCAGCTGGATGAGGCGTTCGCGAAGGGGGGCGACGCGCTGGTCGACCTCGTCGAGCGTGAGTCGCCGGGGGATGTGCTGCGGGCAGTTCCAGTCGAACGCGGTGACGGTGACGGTGATGGCTGCCTCCACCACCGCGTCGTCGTCATCGATGGTCAACGACGAGACGTAGGCCGGGTCGTCCTCGATGCGAACCACCTGGGCCGTCCCGAAGATCTTGAGCCTTTCGCGCCGGTTGTAGTCCACCGCGATGATGGCCACGCGCTGGTCCCCGATGAGGTTGCCCGTGGAGACGTGCTGGAGATTGCCACGGAAGTCTGCCCAGGCGATCGTGTGCGCGTCTCTCACCGAGACGAAGCCCGGGGGGCCGCCGCGGAACTGGACGTAGGGCCATCCCGTCTCGCTGACGGTGGAGAGGTAGAACCCGTCGCGTTCTGCCAGGAACGCCGCCTCCCGCGGGCCCAACGGGTCGGGACCACTGGCACCCGTCGCCCGCGAGCGCAGACGGTCGTAGAACTCGGCGCTGCCGTACTGCTGTTGGACCTCGCGCACGTCGTCGGTAAAGGCGATGCATCCGTACTGCCTGCTCACGTGACCTCCTTGTCGTCCCGCTCGAGCACGGGGTGCGCGCCCGGATCTCCGGACTGGTCGTCGATGCGGCGGCTCATGGAGTGCCACCGGCACCTAGTGGGATGCGAGCTGTGATCACGGTGCCGGCCTGGGGCAAGCTGGTGATGGTGATCGTCCCGTTGCTGGCGTCGATGCGGTCCCTCAGTCCCGTCAATCCCGATCCACGAGCAGGGTCCGCGCCGCCGATGCCGTCGTCCTCGACGGTGAGGACGAGTTCGCCGCCGTCCTGGACGATCTTGCCGATGACTCGGATACGAGTGCCCCGGGAGTGCTTGACGGCGTTGTTGATCGCCTCGGCGACAGTGAAGTAGCCGGTGGTCTCGACGGCCGTGCCCAGCCGTGGGATGTCCAGGTCCACGTCGACCGGGACGGGTGTACCTGAGATGAGCGATTCGATCCCTGCGGCGAGCCCGGCGCGGGTGAGCGATGCGGGCAGGATCCCGCGGACGATGTCACGCAGCTGGCGGTTGGCATCTTCCGCGTTGGTCAGCGCTTCGGCCAGCAGATCGGCGACGTCGCCTCCGCCGACGGCGCGGTCTCTGGCCAGCTTCAGAGTGATGATCGTGTGGACCAGCCGTTGCTGAGCGCCGTCGTGGACGTCGCGTTGCAGGCGGCGGCGTGCGTCGTCCGCGGCCGCGATGACACGCGCGCGGGACAGGGTGAGGCCGTCTCGGTTCTTGGCGTTGGCGATCGCGGCGGCGATGAGGTCCGCAAACGGCTTGAGCCGGTCGTGGTCGACCGGGTGGCCCGTGGCAGCTGAGTTCACCGTGAGGGTGCCCCACCGCTCTCCGTCGACGAGGACCGGGGCTTCGGCGTGCTGCTCGCCGACCTCGGCGCGGGCATGAGATTCGGCGACGACCGAGGATGCGGGCCCCTCGCCGCGGATCACGGCGGCCGAGGAGGCCTCCAGGACGCGAGCGGCTTCCCGGACTACTGCGTCGATGACCGTGGACGGTGGTGACTCGCGTGCGACGAGCTCGGCCACGTGACGCAGTGCCGCCTGTTCGTCGACGAGTCGTTGCAGACTTTCGCGAGCGTCCGTGGTGGCGATGGCCGCCCACATCAGCGGCGCGAAGCCCTCCAACCGGGTCTCGGTGTCGAGCGGCAGCGGTCCGATCTGAGACGTCGCCGAGAACATCCCCCAGACCCGGCCGTCGATGATGATGGGGACCCCGACGCCAGCTCGGATGCCGTACTTTCCGACGATGCCGGCGCTGGAAAGACGCGCGAAGTCGTCCACCCGTACCGCCTGGTTGGTCCGCGCCACCTGCTCGGACATGGAGCCCGGCTGGTGAACGACTCGTACCCCGGGCGGAACCGGTCCACCGTAGGTGGCGACCGCAACGATCGTGTCGGCAGTCACGAACTGGAGCAGGGTGATCGCCTGGCCGTCCAGCTGGTCCGACGCCGCTCGACAGATGGCGCTGAGGATGTCGTCGGACGGTCCGGCCGTGGCGACGACCTCTGCCACGCGACGCAGGGACAGCTCCTCGTGGACGAGTCGGCGCACCTCATCCATGGGAACTTTGGCTACGTCCGTCGGGTCCTCCTCCACACCGGTCGGTGGGAGATCCGGCGTCCCCGCGGTGGCGGTGCTCACGGCTCAGGTCCGTTGCGGGGACAGGAAGCGGAGAACGGCCTGGACGCGGCGGTGCCCACTGGTGTCCGAGTTCACTTCGAGCTTCCGGAAGATGGCGGTCACGTGCTTCTCCACGGCGGCGACGCTGATCATCAGCGCTCGCGCGATCCCGAGGTTCGACTGGCCCTCGGCCATCGCGCCCAGCACGGCCAGCTCGCGCTCGGTGAGGAGAGCAAGCTCGTCCGGGACCCGGTGCGGCCGCACCATGTGCGCCACCACTGTCGGGTCGAGTGCGGTGCCTCCCCGCGCTACCCGCACGACGGCGGCGCTGAAGTCGCTGACATCCCCGACGCGTTCCTTCAGGAGGTAACCCACGCCGTCGACGCGATCGCCGATCAGCTCCATCGCATACTGCGGGTCGTCGTGCTGCGTCAGCACCACGACCCCGACGTCGGGCAACCGCCGGCGGATCTCGAGCGCCACCTGCAGGCCGTCGTCCTGGCGGCGGGGTGGCATGCCGATGTCGACGATGGCGACGTCGGGCCGGTGTGCCAGCGTCAGCGCGAGGAGCTCGCGGGCGTCTCCGGCCTCGGCGACGACATCCAGTCCCGCATCACGCAGCACCCGCACGACCCCGTGCCGGAGGAGGACGTCATCGTCTCCGACGCACACTCGCACCGGCTCGGTCACGGGCGCAGCGTCCATCGCACGTCATCCGTCGCCGAGCAGGGAGCGCAGCGAGGCGCACGACAGGTCGCTCTTGGGGAGGAACCCGACCGCCCCCGCGTCGGTGGCCTCCTTCTGCGTGGCGGCGTCGCTGTCCACGGAGACGAGGACGACGCGCACGCTCCACGGCGGAGCCGTCAGCTGCTTGCTCAATTCCAGGCCGTTTCCGTCAGGAAGGTCGATGTCGACGATTGCGACAACGGGAATTCGGTGCGTGACCTGCTGCAACGCATCCGAAACACTACGCGCCTCACTATCCGGACGGAACCCGCAGTCGGCCAGAATCCTGGTCGCCAGGCTGCGGAATCCGTCGTCGTCATCCACAACCATCACGGAGGCAGCCATCGGGTCATCGTCCACCGGGGCGGCGTGCGCGACCGTCGGGTTCTCCGGAGACTTTCTCCGGTAGACCCCCGCGCGCGCCCGACGCCTGCGGAGCATCGTCGAAGACCTCAGCGACGGACCGCGAGCGAGGAGCGACGATGGGAACCATCGCAGTCGGAGAAGAGAACTCGGCGCCTGTCGAGCTCTACTACGAGGATCAGGGCAGCGGTCGACCGGTGGTCCTGCTGCACGGGTGGCCCTTCGACGGCAGATCCTGGGAACCGCAGCTGCACCCGCTGCTGGACGCCGGGTTCCGGGTCGTCAACTACGACCGACGAGGTTTCGGCCGGTCCAGCGCTGCGACCACGGGTTACGACTTCGACACGCTCAGCGGCGATCTCGACACGGTGCTGCGCACCCTGGACCTGCACGACGCGAGCATCGTCGCCTTCTCCCTCGGGACCGGCGAGCTCGCCCGATACATCGGACGGTTCGGGACCGAGCGGCTGCGCAGCGCGGTGTTCATCGAGAGCCTCACGCCGACGTTCGCCCAGGGCCCGGACAACCCGAAGGGTGTCGACGCGGCCGGGGTGAAGGGTGTGCAGCAGGCGATCCTCGACGACCGCTTCGCCTGGCTGACCGGGATGATGGACAACTTCCTCAACCTCGACGACTACCAGGGCACCCTCGTCAGCGCGGACACCGTCCGGGCGATGTGGTCCGCCGGTGCAGACGCCTCCCCGTATGCCACCTGGGCGTGCCCGCAGGGATGGCTCGAGGACTTCACGGCCGACCTGGCCCGCGTCGACGTGCCCGCCCTGATCATGCACGGCACCGCTGACCGCATCCTGTCCATCGACGGGCAGGGGCGTCGAGCGCACGACGCGCTTCCGGCCGCGCGCTACGTCGAGATCGAGGGCGGCCCGCACATCCACCCGGTCACCCACACCGCTGAGGTGAACCGCGAGCTGCTGCGGTTCCTCGCCGACCCGTCGTGACCGATCCGCGAACCCGGTGATGACATGTTCGACGGATTCCTCTCCCGGATGGTCGACGTCGACCGGGGCCCGATCTATACCCGCGTCGGCGGCGACGGCCCGCCGGTGCTGCTGCTGCACGGTTACCCGCAGACCCACGTCATGTGGCACGCGGTAGCCGGCCAGCTGACGGCGAAGCACACCGTGGTCGTCGTGGACCTCCCCGGTTACGGCCAGTCGTTCCGGCCCGGCCCGTCTGGCGACCACAGCGCCTACTCCAAACGCACGCTCGGGAACGACCTGGTCCAGCTGATGGCGGCGCTGGGTCTCGAACGGTTCGCGGTGGCCGGCCATGACCGCGGTGGGCGCATCGCCTACCGGATGGCTTTGGACCACCCCGACGTGGTCACCGCAGCGGGGGCTTTCGACGTGGTGCCGACCGGTGAGGTGTGGGCTCGAGCGGACGCGCGCATGGCCGTCACCTACTGGCACTGGGCCTTCCTCGCTCAGCCCGAACCGCTGCCCGAGGACCTCATCAACAGCAACCCGTCGGCCTTCTTCGACCATCACGTCCGGGCCCTCGGCCTGGGCCGGCACCCCGACCGGTATCCGGACGAGCTGATGAGGGTCTACCGGCGGATCCTGGACGACCCCTCGGTCGTGCACGGCATCTGCGAGGACTATCGCGCCGGCGCCGGCATCGACCGCCAGCACGACGACGACGACCGCGCCGCCGGTCGGCGGATCACCATCCCGTTCCTGGTGCTCTGGAGTGCGGCCGGGGCGCTACCCCGGTTCTACGGCGACGTGCTTGCCGTCTGGGCGCCGTGGGCCGAGAACCTCCGGGGTCGCGGCCTCGACGCCAGCCACTTCCTCGTGGAGGACCAACCCGACGAGGTGGCACAGGAACTGCTCGCGCTGCTCCACACCCCCACACCCTGACTGGCACCCACGAGAGGCATCGCCGTGACCACCACACCCGAACAGGCGGGCGACACCGGTCCGCTGGACCGTGACGAGCTCACCCGGACCCTCAAGCGCACCGAGATCCAGCACGCCACCTCCTCGATCCCCGGCCGGGACATCGTGCAGGTGCTCACCGAGATCCCCGTCGACGTGTCGTCCGGATGGCATCACCACCCGGGTGAGGAGGTCGGCTACATCGTCGCCGGCACGGTGCGGATGGAACGTCGCGACGGAGACACGACGGTCCTCAACGCCGGTGACGGGTTCCTCATCCCGCCCGGGGTGCCCCACAACGCGACCGACCTCGGCCCGGACACGGGGAGGATGCTGTCCACCTACATCGTCCGGACCGGCGAGCCGGTCTCCACGCTCGAGACTTGACCGCACGCAAGAGTCGAGGAGAAGCACTCATGGTCACTGTCGTCCTCGTGCACGGCGCGTTTGCTGACTCCGACAGCTGGAACGGGCTGATCGGCCCGCTCCGCGCCGGCGGGCACCGCGTCATCGCCTACGCCAACCCGCTGCGCGGAGTCGCGACCGACGCGGCACCGCTGACCGATCTCCTCCGGACGCTGGACGGCCCGATCGTGCTGGTCGGCCACTCCTATGGCGGCGCTGTGCTGACCGCGGTGGATCCCGGAGCCGGCGACATCACTGCCGCGGTGTACGTCGCCGGGTTCGCCCTGCAGCCCGGCGAGAGCGCCGCGGACGCGTCGGCGCTGGCCCCGGGATCGACCCTGGCTGACACGCTCGTGGAGGTTCCGCTCCGGTCCGGCGGCGTCGACCTCTACATCGATCAGGCTAGGTACCACCAGCAGTTCTGTGCCGATCTGGACGAGGACACGGCGGCCGCGATGGCGGTCACCCAGCGTCCAGTCACGGCTGTCGCCCTCAACGAGCCCCTCGGCGACCGGGCGCTGTGGCAGTCCGTCCCGAGCTGGTTCATCTTCGGCTCCAACGACCGCAACATCCCCGCGGGCGCTCACCAGGTGATGGCCGACCGTGCCGGCGCCAGACGAACCATCCAGATCCCCGGGGCCTCCCATGTCGTCGGGATCTCGCATCCGGACGACGTCGCGGACCTCGTACTGGAGGCCGCCGCGTCGACGACGTGACAGCGACCTGGCACCTCGCACGAGTCGTTGTGCGAGAAGACCTGGCGGACTCGGCCCACCGCGCGGCTTGGTGCCCGCTCGGCCGACACCCTCACACGGGGCGCCCTCGGCGGGGTTGGACTTGCACCCAGGTTGGCTCCCGCACGGCTTCGCGCGCCAGCCGGACGGCGGACCAAGCTCGAACACGACGACCGGTGAGCTCGGCATGTGCCCAGCAACGCGGCGGCCGCGGGATCACTTGCCTTGATCCCGCGGCCGCCTGGAGATCAGCCTGTGTGAGCGCTGGTCAGGTGCGCGTCCAGGCCTGGTTGCTAGCGCCGTTGCAGTACCAGACGTCGACGGGCGTGCCATTGCCGGTACCCGCGCCCGAGGCGTCCAGGCACAGTTGCGGCTCACCGACATTCGTCACGGTCCCGTCGGCGTTGACATCCCACTGCTGCGACGTCGAGCCGGTGCACGACTGGATGACGACCGGGGAGCCGGCGGAGACACCGTCACCGCCGATGCTCATGCACATGCTCGCGTAGACAGTGAGCTCTTTGGCCGGGGACAGATTCCACGACTGATTGCCACCGCCGTTGCAGTCCCACAGGTCGAGCTGGGTGCCTGCTGTCGTGCTGAAGCCTGGCACGTCGACGCACCTGCCAGAGGCGACCCCTTTGAGGGGCTGCCCGGGAGGAGCCGGGGGTAGGTCGTTGACCGGCGACACACGCCCCAGTCCCCATCCCCATCGCAGCTGGGCGACGCCACTGGCGCTGTTGTCCACGAGCTTGCCGTCCGTGGTCAGCGACTCGATCGAGTACGAGTCACCAGTGCGCAGCCCGGGCCAATACACGATGCCCATCTGGAGGGCGCGTGCGGTGTCGGTCAGGGCCCCGAAGTAGGCCGTGTACACGTTCCCCTCGTGGTTGCCGTAGTTCAGCCCGATCGTCATCGGCGAACCCGCCTCGTCGATGATCGTCCGGTTCGTGTAGGTGCCGAGCCTGCGGACGAGGTCTGCCGTCCACTCCGCCTCCGTCGTGAAGCTGTTCCAGTACCCATAAAAATGCAGCGAAAGCAGCGTGCCACGGAGCTGCTCTGCGGCGCCGACACCGGTCACGTCGTCGTTATAGCCCGTGCCCGACACAACCACGCGGCCACACGGGACCTCGTGATGGCGGGACAGCCACCCGGAGACCACACCGACCCACTGGTCGAGGGTGTAGCCGTGCGGCTCGTTCATGGGCTCGAAGTACACCCGAGGGTTGTGGCCATACGCGACCACGACGGTGTCCCACATCAAGTTCCAGGCCGCGGCGTCATCAACCAGGCCGTCCTTGCTGGTGTCGGCCTCCCAGTAGCTCAGGATCACCTTGTCGCCAGCCCTGGTCGCCGCGTCGATCGTGGCCCGGTACGAGCTCCACCATGCCGTCCCCACGCTCGCCGGGTTGATCGGCAGGCGGATCGTGTTCGCCCCAAGGTTGGTGCGGAATCCGTCGACCATGGTGTTCGTGATCGAGTAGACCTGCTCATAGCTGTCCGTGACAGCCAGTCCGCTGGGCACGACGGCGTCGCTGGCGTAGTTGTCCCGCGGATCCGCCCAGTTCACGCCACGGAAGTCCTGGGTGGATCCCGGGCCGCCGCGTGGCGGCTCGACGGGACGACCTGAGTGGTCGGTCTGCTTTGGTCCTGGGTCCCCGTGTCCCTCTGATGCCGAGGCCGACAGGATGGACAGGCCTATAGCCGTCAGAGCGGCGACCAGCACGGCGGCCGGGCGAGCCGCGCGAAAATACGGTGTTCGCAAAAGGGCACCTCCTTGTGCGGAGTGACGTCGTTGTCACCGGGCGGGCCAGGGCCTGGTTCACGCATGTTGACGTGAACAGTCCGGATCCGGTCAATGTGGCACGGTCGCGATGGTGACGCACTCTGAACCCCGATGGCGTCAACCGTCACGGCCTGAAACGCAGTGCAGGTCGCTCGTGACCCGCTGTCGCGCAGGATCACACGGCTCGCTGGTGACGCGGAAAGGTGCTGGGCCGCGCGGGGCCGCGGGCTGCGCTGAGGCCGCGCCCATGACCGGACCAAGCGTCGCCCCGTCCGAGGCGAAGAGCTCATGCACTCGCGAGTCGCCTGGGCGTAGGTCCAGCTCAGCGCCAGAAGCGCGGCAATGACCTTCTTATCTGGCGTGAGATGTCGTACCGGTCCGCGGCCGACTGTTGCGGTCGTCTCTGCAGTTCAGGGGGTGCTCCGCTTCCGACGGGCAGCTCTGCGAGCCCGTCGAGCACCCGATTGTGGCTACCACTGTGGCACCAAGCGCTCGTCGCGCGTCTGCCGACGAAGGCCCCGTCCCAGCGTTTCCGCTGGTCACGGGACCTTTGAGCGTGAACCGCCTAAGAGAATCGAACTCTTGACCTTCTCATTACGGGGTGGATCGAGGGGTGCGGGCGGTGTCGGCGGGCGTCGATCCGTGCAGGTCAGGCTGGAAGCCGTGTCCGGAGCCGTCCACCGCGATGCGCTCGACCGCACATGGCTTGGCACCCAGCCTGGCACCCAGCCCGCGGCGGGGTGCCAGAGGCTGAGCGCTCGGGATCTACTCAGATCCGGAGGTCAGTCGTGGCCGCGAGCGCTTCGGCGAGCGCGTCTAGGACTGTCATGCCCTGTCCGCGCGCGTGGGCGTCGGCCCATTCGGTGGCGGAGAGCGCCGACTCCGCGGTGGTTCGGGCTTCAGAGATCCCGCGCTCAGCCCGACGGTCTGGGCGGAAACCCAATCGATCGCGTGCAACGCCGCACGCGGCCAGCAGCACGGCTACGAACTTGGCGTAACCGACGTCGGCGAGAACGCCGGCGTAATCCTCGATCATCCACACAAGCAAGCCCGGACGGAGGTCGCGGGCCTCGTGCTGAAGCTGCGTCGACATCAGCTGATGAGCCTGGTTGACGCGGCCGAGCTTCCAAACCGCGCCGGCGATGTTGTGGTCCACGACGGGCAGGTAGTGCAAACCGCCGTTCTCGTACGCCAGGCGCGCATCCTGAAACAGTTCCAGGGAGGCTTCCCAGTGGTCATTGATTCCCTCCAGGTAGGCCAGGCGGTCGAGCGCGTTGCCTAGCAGGAGGTGGTCGTCCAGGCCTCGGGCGAGGTGCGCGGCCTCCTGGGATGCCTGTCGGCTCTCATCCATGTGGCCGAGGCTGGATTCGATGTCGCTAAGGCACACCAGAGCCCACGCGAACTCGGCGGTGTCCAGAGTCCGCAGCATCGTCAGGCTGCTTTGCGCGACCTCGTGAGCCCGGGACAGGTCCCCTCGATCCATCCAGGTGTACGCGTAGGCGTAGAGGCACTGACCATATTCAGCACTTTCGTCAGAGCCTGCACACTCAAGGACGGCCTCGAGCCAGCGCCGGGCCTCGGCCGCGTCGTACTCCCTCCATAACCCCCCCAGCCCGACGAGTAGCGCTAGACCGAGCGCGGCGTGCTCTGCGCCCTGAGCATTGGGGGCGGCGGGTCGGGACGGAGGGGACGTGGCCCAGGCCAGGGCTTCCCGGAAGTTGTTCTGCTCCCGAAGGAACCGGCGGTTGCAGCGGATCATGTGCTCGCGGGTGGCCCATGTCAGTCGCCAGTCCAGCTGGGCGGCCACGTCGGCGAAGTGCGTGGCGTGCCGGAGCCGCACGGCGGTGAGCTCGCCGGCGTGCTCGAGGCTCTCGAGGGCGAATACCCGCATCGTCTCCATCATTGTGAATCTGGGCTCGCCCTCATCGTCCTCAGTGACGGTGATCAGGCTGGCGTCGACCAGGTCGGCGACCACATCGATCAGGTCGCGGTCTCCGATGGTGTCGACGCCGTAGACCGCGGCCAGCCCGTCGAGATCAGCGCCGCCCGCGAACACGCCCAACCGGCGAAACAGCGCCTGCTGGGCTGCGGGCAGCGCGCGATACGACCAGTCGATGGTGTCCCGCATGGCCTGCTGACGGGTCGGCCGGTCAGCATCGGTGCCGCGCAAGTCGAGCGCCTGGTCCAACCGGCTCAGCAGCGCACGTGGGCCAAGCAACTTGGACCGGGCGGCGGCTAGCTCAATTGCCAAGGGCAGACCGTCCAAGTGCCGGCATATCTCGGACACGTCCGCGGCGTTGTCGACGGTCAGCGCGAACGAGGCGCGCACCGCTCGGGCCCGGTCGACGAACAGCTGCACCGCAGCGGACGCCTCGGCCCCGTCGAGCGTGTCCGCGGCCGGCAACGACAGAGGCGCCACCGCGTACTGATGCTCACTGGTCAGATGCAGCGGTCGGCGCGAGGTCGCCAACACCACCACGCCCGGCGCCTCCCGCAGCAGGGTCGCCACCGCCGTATCGGCCCCGTCAATCTGCTCAAGGTTGTCCAGCACCAGCAGCGCGTGCAGGCCTGCCACGCCGGCGGACAATGCCGGCAGGACACCATCACCAGCCGCCAGGTCCATCGCTCCTGCGATGCTGCCCCAGATCACATCGGCGGTCGTGACCGCGGCCAACGGCACGAAGAACACCCCGTCCGGKAAACCGTCCGCGACGGCTCGGGCGGCCGCGACCGCCAGCCGGGTCTTTCCCGACCCCCCCGGCCCGGTCAGGCTGACCAGCCGCACCTCTTGATCCTGCAGCAGCCTCGCTACCCCGCCCACCTCAATGTCACGCCCGAGCAGCGGTGTGGTCGCTATCGGCAGGCTCGAGATCGTCCCCACCGACCTCAGCGGTGGAAACTGCTCCGGGGTACCCGGGATTAACAACTGATACAGATGCTCGGGCAGATTCAGGTCCTTGAGCCGGTGCGCGCCGAGGTCTCTCAGGGTCACGCCCGCGGGCAGGCTCCGGGCGACGAGGTTGGCGGTGGCATCAGAGGTCACTACCTGGCCGCCGTGCGCGGCCGCGGCGATCCGCGCGGCACGGTGGACATCGACGCCAACATAACCGTCGTCGAAGATCCGCGGACTGCCAGTGTGGATACCCATCCGAACCCGAATCTGCTCCCCTTCCGGCCAGTCTCGGGCAACAAGAGCACGTTGCGCCTCCACAGCAGCCGCGACCGCAGCCTCCGCGGCCGAGAACACCACAAAGAAGCTGTCGCCCTCGGTGCCCATCTCGACGCCGTTGAATCTTGCCCATGCAGCGCGCTGCGCGGTTCGGAAACCATCCAGAGCCTGCTCATACGCCCGCCCCAACCGCGCCAACAACAGCGTCGACTGCTCGACGTCGGAGAACAACATCGAGACTGTCCCAGACGGAAGCCCGGCCACACTCCATCATGGCGCCGGACAGTCAGGCACGCGACCCCCATTGGTCCTGGTCAAGGCGGTGACGCGCCGATGTGCCTGCCGCTGCTCGACGCGATCCGGGTGCCCCGGACCGGTCGCGGCCGACGGGCACCCGGCGGCCGCGTCGGTCCGACCGGCCGATGGGGTGGTGACGGCCCTGGCGGTCTCGCGCCCGCGTCGATCCTCCAGGTTGCAGTCGGTCCAGGCAGCCCCCAGCGCTCCCGCGGAGCCGCCGGTCTTCGTACAGGCCGCCTCGACGCCGGCGTACGGCTCGGCACCAGCCCAGCAGTCGCGGGTTGCCCCCACGCAGGTAGTCCGAACGCAGAACCAGCAGGCGGAGGCCCTCGGGGCCGGTCCGGGGTTCTGGTCGGGCGGTGAGTCAATGATCCGCAGACTGATGCGCCGCACCGGGCGGATCGGTCCGTGGCTCGCGATGCCCGTCATCGGGTTCGCCGCCGAGCAGGGCGTGTCCGCGGACCCCGGGAACGACCCGCGCGGGAGGGTACTTCTGGCGCTGGGTATCGGCTTCCTTGGCTACATCTGGGCCGACGCCGGAGCGCCACGGATGCGAATCGGCAGCACGGCGCTGCTCGTCCGCGGCCTGACCTTCTCACCTGGCGTGAGAAGGTCAGGCCGCGGCGGGCCGTGGCGTACGTTCCTGCAGGTCAGGGCGATGCGCGCCGGCCGACGAGAAGCGCTACGAGGCGCTCGCGCGCCCACAATTGGATACCACTTGGCGACCAACTTGGCACCGAGCGGTCATTGCGCGCCCCAAAGACAAAGGCCCCGTCCCAGCGTTTCCGCTGGTCACGGGGCCTTCGGCGCGGAGCCGCCTAAGAGAATCGAACTCTTGACCTTCTCATTACGAGTGAGACGCTCTGCCGACTGAGCTAAGGCGGCGTCGTCGGGAACCGTGGTCCCCGGCGAGCCCGCTTACTGTACCCGGAGGAACCCCGGCCCTCCAAAGCGAGCGCCTGGCGTCACGCCTCGAGCGTCCGGACCGGGCGTCCCGGGGCACATGCGATCGCGGCCAGGGCCAGGGCGACGGCGTCCTCGGCGACAGCCGCGCGCCAGTCCGGCATCCGGCCGGTGGCCCACGCGCGCCACGCAACACCGCCGTACGTGCCGGCCAGCCCGCCGACGGCCCCGGCGATGACGGGGACGAGCGGGCGCGCGTGGTCGCGGGCGGCGAGCATCGTCGCACCGGCGGCTCCGCCCGCCGCGCGGATCAACGGACCGCCGTGCTCGAGGCGGCTCGGCGCGGTGGGCAGCTTGTCCGCGATCACCTCGCCGGCGACGGCGAACGCCGCGCCCGTGCGGACGAGAGGGCCGCGTCCGCCGGTGATCGTGGGTGCGCCGGGTCCGAGTGACGAGCGCGCGCCGGCAGCCCAGCCGAGCAGCGCCGACCGCACCACGAGCCCCGCGCTCGGGCGTCGCCGGGCCGGGCCTCCGGACAGGTCGAGGGAGCGAACAAGAGACATGCCCTCACGGTGGCCTGCCGACATGCCCCCGGCAACCGGAGAGGAGCCCGTCAGCAGCGCGTGCCCTCCGCGGGGACGGTGCCGGAGAGCAGGTACGCGTCCACCGCGTTCGCGATGCAGTCGTTGGAGGAGCCGTAGGCCGTGTGCCCCTCGCCCTCGTACGTCAGCAGCACACCGGACGACAGCAGGTCGGCCAGCTGCTCGGCCCACTTGTAGGGCGTCGCGGGGTCGTTGGTGGTGCCGACGACGAGGATGGGCGCAGCGCCCTCGGCCGCGTACGAGTCGAGGCCGCCGACCTCGGGCACGGGCCACTTCGCGCACAGCGTGGCGCCGTAGCCGAAGAACGACCCGACCGTCGGCGCGACCGCCTCGATCTGGGCGGCCTCGGCGCGCATCGCGGCGAAGTCGGCGTTGCCGCGGTCGTCCACGCAGTTGATCGCGTCGAACGCCACGATGGAGTTCGTCGTGTAGGTGCCGTCGGGGCCGCGGTCGGAGTATTGGTCGGCGAGCGCGAGGAGCGTCGTGCCGTCGTTCTGCTTGAGCGCCTCGGTCAGGGCCTGCGTGAGGTAGGGCCAGTAGGACTTGGCGTACAGCGGGAGGGCGATGCCGTAGAACGCGAGCGAGCTGGTGACGTCCCGGCCGCTGCTGGTGGGCAGCGGGTTGACCCGCGCGCGGTCGAGCAGGCCGCGGACCTGCGCGAGCCCGTCGTCGACCGACCCGGTCAACGGGCACTTGGGCCCGGCCTGGCAGTCCGCGATGTAGGCGCGCAGGGCGTTCTCGAAGCCGACGGCTTGGCCTTCCGACGCCTCGGTGGACGTCAGCGTGGGGGGCAGCGCCCCGTCGAGGACCAGGCGGCCGGTCTTCTCGGGGAAGAGGGCTGCGTAGGTGGCGCCCAGCTCGGTGCCGTAGGAGAAGCCGAGGTAGGCGAGCTTGTCGTCGCCCAGGGCCGCGCGCAGCACGTCGAGGTCGCGCGCCGCGCTCACGGTGTCGACGTGCCCGAGCAGCGGACCCGTGTTCTGCAGGCAGGCCGCGCCGAGCTCGCCGTAGGCGTCGATGACCGCCTGGATGCCGGCGTCGGTCGAGTAGTCGGGGTCGGTCGCGGTGAGCTGGTCGAGGGTCGGGCCGTCGACGCACTGGACCGGGTCGGAGCGCTGGACGCCGCGGGGGTCGAACGCCACGAGGTCGTACTGCCGCTGGACGTCCTCGCCGACCATGCCCTTGGCCTGCGCGAGGAAGCTGACGCCCGACGCGCCGGGGCCACCCGGGTTGAGCAGGAGCGAGCCCAGCGGCTCACCGCCCGTCGCCCTGCTGCGGGCCAGCGCGATCCCGATCGAGTCTCCGGTGGGGTCGGCGTAGTCGAGCGGGACCTGCGCCGTCGCGCACTCCCCCTCGTCGCACGTGGTCCACTCGAGCTGCTGCCCGTAGTACCGACCGAGGTCGCCCGTGGCCTCCGCGGACGGCGACTCTGTCGTCGCTCCGGGGGTCGGGCCGGCCGCCTGGTTCTTGGGCGACACGCACCCGGCGAGCAGGACGGCGGCGACGGCGAGGAGTGCGACGAGGCGGTGCCGTCGGTCGCGCGTGGCGCCTGAGGGCGCGACGGGGCGGTCGGAGAACGGCATGCGCACACGGTAGCCGCCGATCCTGCGCCTCCCTGCCCGTCTGCCGCTCGGGGCACGCACCCATCACCCGATCTGCACAGAGGGCGCCGCACTCAGCCCTGCGGGCGCAGAGCCACCGCCATCGCCTCCACGGCGAGCAGCGGCGCGACGTTGCCCGCGAGCCGGGTACGGGCCTGCCCGACCGCATCCATGCGCCGCAGGGTCTGCTCGGGCGTGCTCGCCTCCGCAAGGGTGCGGACGGACTCCTCGTGCTCGATGTTCACCAGCTCGACGCCGGCGCCCAGCTGCACGACCAGCACGTCGCGGTAGAGCGAGAGCAGGTCGACCATGGCCCGGTCGAGGACGTCGCGCTGCGACCGGGTGGCCCGCCGCTTCTGGTCCTCCTCGAGCTGGCGGACCTGGGTGCGCAGCGCCGGCGGCAGGGTCGCCGCACCCTCGGCTCCCAGGGAGCGGAGCAGCTCCGCGCGCTCGTCGGCGTCGCGCTGCTCGGTGGCGGCCTTCGCGTCGGCCTGCGCGGTCTCGACGAGCTCGCCGGCGGCCAGCACCGCGTCCCCGACGCCCCGGATCTTCGCCGCGATGCCGAGCACCGCCCTCCGGCGGGCGCGGGCCTCGGGGTCCCTCGCGAGCCGTCGCGCGATGCCCACGTGGCTCTGCGCGGCGCGGGCCGCGATCGCCGCGACCGCGGGATCGATGCCGTCCCGGGACACCAGCAGGGCCGCGACGGCGTCGACCGGCGGCACGCGCAGCGCCACGGACCGCGAGCGGGACCGGATCGTCACCAGCACGTCCTGCGGGCTGGGCGCGCAGAGCACCCAGACCGTGCGCCCGGCGGGCTCCTCGATCGCCTTGAGCAGGGAGTTGCCGCTCGTGTCGTTCAGGCGGTCGGCGTCCTCGATGATGATGACGCGGTGCCGACCCTGGGACGGCGACCGCTGCGCGAGCTCCACGAGCGGGCGGGCGGTCTCGGCGCGGATGAAGACGCCCTCGGTCGCGACGACGGTGACGTCGGGGTGCAGGCCGCGCAGGGTGGTCGTGCAGTCGTGGCAGACACCGCACCCGCCGGTCGCGCACTGCAGCGCCGCGGCGAACGCGCGCGCCGCGTTGGACCGCCCCGAGCCCGGAGGGCCGGTGAGCAGCCAGGCGTGCGTCATGGCGGCCGGGTCCTCGATCGCGTGGCGCAGCACCTCGACCGCCGGCTCCTGCCCGACGACGTCGTCCCAGACGCTCGTCACGGCGCGATTCCCAGCACGCTGGCGACGCGCTCGCGGATCGCCGCGGCCAGCTCGTCGACGGGTCGCGTCGCGTCCAGCACCAGCCAGCGCCCGGGCTCCGCCTCCGCGCGGCCCAGGAACGCCTCGCGCGTGCGGCGGTGGAACTCGTCGCCGGCCCGTTCGAGCCGGTCGGGGTCCCCCGTCAGCCGGGCCTTGCCGGCGACGGGGTCGAGGTCCAGCAGCACGGTGAGGGCCGGTAGCAGTCCGTCGACGGCCCATAGGGAGAGCCGCTCGACCTCGTCGGCCCCCAGGTCCCGGCCGCTGCCCTGGTACGCGACGGAGGAGTCGAGGTAGCGGTCCGTGACGACGACCGCGCCGCGGGCGAGCGCGGGGCGCACGAGCGAGGCGACGTGGTGCGCGCGGTCGGTGGCGTACAGCAGCGCCTCGGTCCGGGCGTCGACGTGGTCACCGTGCAGGACCGCGTCGCGCAGGAGCAGCCCGAGCTCGGTGCCGCCCGGCTCCCGGGTCAGCACGACCTCCCGACCCAGGCCCGTCAGCCAGTCACCGAGCAGGCGCGCCTGCGTGGACTTGCCGGCGCCGTCGCCACCCTCGAGGGAGACGAAGAGTCCCGCGTGGATGGGGGCGTCGGGCGAGGTCACGTGCGTCAGGGTAGCCGCCGACGCCGACACCCCCGCTCACTCGCCCGGGTAGCTGACCCCGATGAGCGAACGGATCGTGTCCATGGTCCGGAGCACCTCGAGCGTGTGGTCCCACGTCATCCGCGGGCTCTCCGTGGCGCCGAGCGCGACCTGGCGGGCCACCTCGGCGGCCTCGTACTGCAACCCCTTGGTGCCCGGCTGGTCGAACTCCCACACGCGACCGTCCAGGCGCTGCACGTGGAACGACGTCGGGCCGTAGAAGCTGCCCTTGACCACGATGTTGCCCTCGGTGCCCGAGATGTGCGCCATGGTCGGCGTCTTGGCCCACATCGTCGTCGACAGCGTCGCCTGCGTGCGCTCGCCGTAGGAGAGCACGATCGAGATCTGGCCGTCGACGCCCGTCGAGGTCAGCTGCCCGACGGCCTGCACCGCGTCCGGCACGCCGAGGAAGTCGTGCGCGAACGAGACCGGGTAGACGCCGAGGTCGAGCAGCGCCCCACCCGCGAGCGTGGGATCGAACAGTCGGCTGTTCGGGTCGAAGGCGAACGCCTGGCCGTGGTCCGCGGAGATGTTGATGATCTCGCCGATCTCCCCAGCGTCGATCACCTGGTGCAGCGCGTAGACGTGCGGCAGGAACCGCGTCCACATCGCCTCCATGACGAAGACGCCGGCCTCGCGGGCGGCGGCGAAGACCTCCTCGGCCTCGCCCGCGTTGCGCGTGAAGGCCTTCTCGACGAGCACGTGCTTGCCGGCGCGGATGGCGAGCAGCGCCTGCTCCTTGTGCTCGGAGTGCGGCGTCGCGATGTAGACCGCGTCCACCTGCGCGTCCTCGACCAGCTCGCGGTAGCCCACGTGCGTGGTCGGGATGTGGTGGGCCGTGGCGAACCGCTGGGCGCGGTCCCGGTTGCGCGAGCCGACCGCGACCAGCTGCGCGCGCGTGTGCGCGTTCACGGCCGCGGCGAACGTCGCGGCGATGTTCCCGGCGCCGAGGATGCCCCAGCGGATCGGCGGAGCGGTGCGAGGGTCCTGCGCGCGGTCGGCCATGGGCGACAACCTAGCGCGGTGTGCGGCACTGTTGCGGTGTGCCCTCCGTCCCCGACCGTCTGACCGCCTGGGGCCAGCAGCTGGTCGAGGTGCACGACAGGCTGCGCGACGAGCTCGACCGCCTGCGCGACGGTCTCGACGAGCACGCCACGCTGACGCCCGAGCTGCGCAGCCACTGCGTCGCCTTCTGCGGCGCGGTCGGTCGCCACCACACCGGTGAGGACCGCACGGCGTTCCCGACGCTCGCGGCGCAGCACCCCGAGCTGCGGGACACGCTCGACGGCCTCGCGCGCGACCACCTCGTGGTCGCGGCGATCCTGCAGCGGATCGAGGAGATCCTGCGGACGGCTGACGACGACCCGGCCGGGGCGCGCCGCGAGATCGACGGGCTCGGCGCGATCCTCGAGTCGCACTTCCGCTGGGAGGAACGCGCGATCGTCGCGGCGCTCGACGGCCTCGACGACCCGGCGCTGACGCGCGAGGACCTGTTCGGCTGAGCGCTACTTCTTGGTCGTCGCCTTGGCCTTGGCGGGGGCGCGACGCGCGGGCGCCTTCTTCTTCGCGGGAGCGGACGCGCGCTTCTCGGCCAGCAGCTCGACGGCCTGCTCGCGCGTGATCGACTCGGGCGTGAGGTCGCGCGGCAGGGTCCGGTTGGTGACCCCGTCGGTGACGTAGGCGCCGAAGCGACCCTCCTTCACCGTGATCGGCTTCTCCGACGTCGGGTCGTCGCCCAGCTCGCGCAGCGGCGGCGCCGCCGTCGCCCCTCGGCCGCGCTTGGGCTGCGCGTAGATGGCGAGCGCCTCGTCGAGGGTCGTCGTGAAGAGCGCCTCCTCGGACGCGAGCGTCCGCGAGTCCGTGCCCTTCTTCAGGTACGGCCCGTAGCGACCGTTCTGCGCCGTGATCTCCGTGCCGGTCTCGGGGTCGACGCCGACCACGCGCGGCAGCGACAGGAGCATGAGCGCGTCGTCCAGCGTCACCGACTGCAGCGACATCGACTTGAACAGCGAGGCCGTCCGCGGCTTGGGCGCCGCGGCGAGCGCGCGCTTCTGGGCGGCGGCCGACAGCGACGTGTCGATCTCGGGGTCCGGCAGGACCTCGGTCACGTAGGGGCCGTACCGGCCGTTGCGCGCGACGATCGGCGTGCCGGCGACGGGGTCGGTGCCCAGCACCTGGTCGCCCTCGGGCTGCGTCTCCAGCAGCTCGCGGGCCTTGGCGACGGTCAGCTCGTCGGGCGCCAGCTCCTCGGGCACCGACGCGCGGCGCGGGTTGCCGTCCTCGCCGGGCTCGGCGGCCGAGTCCTCGAGGTACGGGCCGTACCGGCCGACGCGCAGGACGATGCCCTCGCCGATCGGGATCGAGTTGACCTCGCGGGCGTCGATCTCCCCGAGGTTGGCGACGAGGTCCCGCAGGCCCTCGCCCTCCTCGTTGCCCGAGCCGTCGCCGAAGTAGAACCGCGACAGCCAGGCCACCCGGTCCTTGTCGCCGGCGGCGATGGCGTCGAGGTCCTCCTCCATCTCGGCCGTGAAGTCGTAGTCGACCAGCCAGTCGAAGTTCTCCTCGAGCAGCCGCGTCACGGCGAACGCGAGCCACGACGGCACGAGCGCCTGCCCGCGACCGGTCACGTACCCGCGGTCCTGGATGACGGAGATGGTGGCGGCGTAGGTCGACGGGCGGCCGATCCCGCGCTCCTCGAGCGCCTTGACCAGCGAGGCCTCGGTGAAGCGCGGCGGCGGTGAGGTCCGGTGCCCGTCGGCCGTGAGGTCGGACGCGGACACCGGGTCGCCCTCGGCCATCTTGGGCAGCCGGGCGTCGTCCTTCTCGGCCGCCGGAGCGTCGTCGGCGTCCTCGGAGTACCGCGACACGTCGCGACCCTCCTCGTACGCCGCGAGGAACCCGCGGAACGTGATGACGGTGCCCGAGGCGGAGAACAGCACGTCGGTGCCGTCGGCGGCGGTCGCCCCGAGGCGGACCGAGGCGGTCTGCCCGCGGGCGTCGGCCATCTGGGACGCGACGGTCCGCTTCCAGATCAGCTCGTAGAGGCGGAACTGGTCGCCCGACAGCTCCTTGGCCACCTGTGCGGGGGTCCGGAAGTGGTCGCCGGCGGGGCGGATGGCCTCGTGCGCCTCCTGCGCGCCCTTGGCCTTGCTGGTGTAGACGCGGGGCGCGTCCGGGATGTAATCGGCGCCGTACAGCTCGGACGCCTGCCGCCGCGCGGCGTCGATCGCCTGCGCGCTCAGCGAGGACGAGTCCGTACGCATGTAGGTGATGTAGCCGTTCTCGTACAGCCCCTGCGCGGTGCGCATGGTCTGCCGCGACGCCATCCGCAGCTTGCGCGACGCCTCCTGCTGGAGGGTCGAGGTGGTGAACGGCGCGGCCGGGCGGCGCGTGTACGGCTTGGTCTCGAGCGAGGAGACGGAGAACGCGGAGTCGGCCAGGCCGGCCACCAGCGAGGTCGCGCGGGCCTCGTCCAGGTGCGCGACGTCGGCGGCCCGCAGCTGCCCGTTGTCCAGGAAGTCGCGACCGGAGGCCACGCGCTGCCCGTCGACGGACGTCAGGCGTGCGCTGAACGACGGCTCGGCCGCGTCCTCGACGGCGAACGTCCCGGTCACGTCCCAGTAGTCGGCGGCGACGAACGCCATGCGCTCGCGCTCGCGCTCGACCACCAACCGCGTGGCCACGGACTGCACGCGCCCGGCGGACAGGCCCTGGCGGACCTTGCGCCACAGCACCGGGCTGACCTCGTAGCCGTACAGCCGGTCGAGGATGCGCCGTGTCTCCTGGGCGTCGACCAGCCGGTCGTCCAGCTCGCGGGTGTTGGCGAGCGCCCGCTGGATGGCCTCGGGCGTGATCTCGTGGAACACCATGCGCTTGACGGGGACCTTGGGCTTGAGCTCCTGCAGCAGGTGCCAGGCGATGGCCTCGCCCTCGCGGTCCTCATCGGTGGCCAGGAAGAGCTCGTCCGACTCCTTGAGGAGCTTCTTGAGCTCGCTGACCTTCTTCTTCTTGTCCGAGTCGACCACGTAGTACGGCGCGAACCCGTTGTCGACATCGACCGCGAACTTGCCGAAGGGGCCCTTCTTCATGTCCGCGGGCAGCTCCGAGGGCTGGGGCAGGTCGCGGATGTGCCCGACGCTCGCCTCGACGTCGTACCCCTCGCCGAGGTACCCGGCGATCGTGCGCGCCTTGGCAGGCGACTCCACGATCACGAGCTTGCGCCCTGCAGACATCGGTCTTGCCCTTCTCAGACTTCGACGGGCCGGACGACCCGCGCGACGTTGGGGACTCTACGGCGTCCCGTCAAGCCCGCGGCAATCGCGACGACGCGGCCTGCCGCAGCACCAGCATGATCGCGAACGCCACGCACGCCGCCATCAGCGCACCCGCGGCACCCCCGAGATAGGCGGTGACCTGCTCGGCTCGAGCCTCGAGATCCGCCCGGTTCTGCCACGTGTGCGACAGTGCGACGACGGCCGAGGCGCCCGCCGCGGCACCGACGATGAGCAGGCCCGCGACGACCGCCCGCATGGTCGCGGGCGTCGGCGGCGGGTCCCCGGCCAGCCGCAGCGCACCGGTMGCGGTCGACGCGCGGGCGGGCGTGAGGGCGACCAGGGCGCAGGCGATCGCGGTCCACGCGAGGACGACGAGCACCGCCGCGACGACGTCCGACGGCCGGTGCCACTGCCCGATGAGCGTCGAGACGCCCGTCGCCGTCGTGTACCCCGCACCGAACACCGCGGCCCAGGGCCGCACCCGCGGCGGGACCACGAGCAGCAGCGCCGCGGAGACGGACGCGGCCGCCGTGGTGTGGCCGCTGGGCAGCGTGTTGCCGTACGACGCCTCGACGCCGAGCTCGGGCCGGTAGAACACGCCGTTCTTCAGCAGCTGCGTGGTGAGGTTGGCGCCGATCATCAGCACCGCGACCTGCAGGGCGAGCGACCACCGACGGCGCAGCGCGGCGATGAGCATCGCCGCGATGAGCACGATCGCGATGAACCCGACCGAGACCACGTCCAGCACGCGCTCGGCGACCCGCCACAGCTGCGTCTGCCCGTACGCCGCCCCCTGCAGGGCCGCGTTCTCGACCTCCTGACCGGCGAGGGTGTCGACGAACACCCGCCACAGCACGTACACGCCCGCGAACGAGAGCACCGCCACCAGCAGCGCGACCGCGACGACCACCCCACGCCGGTCCCGGGCGGCCGGTGCTGGCCGCACGGGCGCGGGGATGACGGGCGTGTCGCTCACCGGACCACGGTAGGTCACCCGGGCGTCCGGACCGGACCCAGTGCCAGGGTCCGGTCAGGTGTCTCACGGCGCGGGCGACGGTTCGTCCGGGCCGACCACCACCGCGTGCCTGCACCCGCCCAGCCGCGCCCGCACGTCCTCGTCGGCGTTGATGCAGAGCAGGCACCCGCCGCGGCGCTCGAGCTCCCAGCCGGCCTCGTCGATGGCGTCGGCCGCCCGCCCGCTGCGCAGGCTCACCGCCGCCAGGTCGAGCACCACCAGCGACGCCGACCCCGACAGTGCGCCCAGCAGCGCGCGCAGCCGCCCGACGTCGGCCCGCCCGAACGACCCGGCCGGCCGCACGTTGGCGGTGAGCCAGGCGGGGGCGGGCGGCATGCCCCCGATCGGTACTGCAGCGGTCACCGTGCTCATGGCGGGCCTCCCGGCTCTGTCGGTCACGTGGTGCTCCACGTGCTCAACACCCACTTCACCCACGCGCGCTGTGGACTACCTGGACGTGACCGGCTCTTTACCTGTGCACCTCCGGGCGCTGCCGCGAACCGTCCGACCCTGCCGCACTGAGGGCTGGCGTGACGGGGGTGCCTCCGCGGACGCCCCAGCAGCCCCACCCGCACCACGTGCGGCAGGTTCCGGCGCCGCACGGAGCGGTAGCGCACCCAGCCGCCCCGCCCCGGGTGGCGCGCCACCCCGTGGAGAGGGCGGCCGCGGCAGAGGTCCCGGGACGGGGCGGGGATCGGGGTCAGCGGAGCGTGAGCTCCACGGGCACGGGCTTCGGCTCGAAGCCGGCCGCCACGACGGCCTGCGGGTCGTGCAGCAGGCACGCGACCGACCGGCGGGGGTCGTCGCCCTCGACCAGGGGCGCGACGAGCTCCGGGGTCACCACGGCGCAGGCGTCGAACGCGTGCGCGCAGCGGTCCCGGTACGGGCAGCCCGAGGGCAGGTTCGACATGTCCGGGGGTGAGCCAGGGATGCCGGAGAGCTCGCGCCGCGGACCGCGCAGGGGCGGGAACGAGTGCAGGAGCGCGTCGGAGTACGGGTGCCGCGGGCGTCGGTACATGTCCTGCGCCGAGGCGTCCTCGACGATCTCGCCGGCGTACATGATCGCGATGCGGTCGGCGATCTCGATGAGCAGCGACACGTCGTGGGTGATGAAGATGACCGAGAACCCGAGCCGGTCCCGCAGCTCCGCGATCTGCTCGACGATCTGCCGCTGCATGACCACGTCGAGGGCCGTCGTCGGCTCGTCCATGATCAGCACCTGCGGGTCCAGCGCCAGCGCCATCGCGATCATCACGCGCTGCCGCATGCCGCCGGACAGCTGGTGCGGGTAGTCCCGCAGCCGGTCCGCGGAGATGCCGACGAGCTCGAGCATCCCGCCGGCCCGCTCCAGGGCCTCCTTCTTGCTCACGCCCGGGAGGTGCGCGGTGATGGCGTCGGCGATCTGCCGCCCGATCCGGAACACCGGGTTGAGCGAGTTCATCGCGCCCTGGAACACGATCGCGAGGTCCTGCCACCGGGTGGCGCGGAGCTCGTTGTCGTTGAGGGTGAGGATGTCGGTCTTCTGACCGGACCGGTCGGTGAAGATGACCTCGCCGCCCGTGATGAGGCCCGGCGGCGGCAGCAGCCGGGTCGCCGCGTAGGCGAGCGTCGACTTGCCGCAGCCCGACTCGCCCGCCAGGCCGAGCACCTCGCCGCGGTTCAGCGTGAGCGAGACCTGACGCAGCACGTGCGTCGGGTCGTCGTCGTACCCGTAGTCGACCGAGAGGTTCTTGATCTCGAGCACGGGGTCGGTGGCGGCGGCGTTCGCCCGGAACGCGCGCTGGGCAGCCACGGCGCTCATGAACGATCCTCCTTGGCCTCGTAGACGACCGGCGTGAAGCCGATGCGGGGACGGATCTTGCGCTGGCGCATGGTCCGGGCGTTGAGGCCCACCGACCGCAGGCGCGGGTTGACGAACTCGTCGATGCCGAAGTTCACGAGCGCGAGCGCCGTGCCGAGCAGGGCGATGAGGAGGCCCGCGGGCACGAACCACCACCACGCGCCGCGCTGCAGGGCCAGCTGGGCCTGCGCCCAGTACAGAACCGTGCCCCAGTTCCACTCGTTGGTCGGCGTGATGCCGACGAACGACAGCGTGATCTGTGACAGGACCGCGAACCCGACGGTGCCGACGAAGCCCGCCGCGATGATCGCGGTGAGGTTGGGCAGGATCTCCGCGGTGATGATCCGCCACGTGCTCTCGCCGTTGGCCCGCGCGGCCTCGACGAAGTCCCGTTTACGGAGCGACAGGGTCTGCGCCCGCAGCACGCGCGCACCCCAGGCCCAGCCGGTCGCGGCGATCACCAGCGCGACGGTCAGACCGCCGGCCGAGGGCAGCTGCCCGGCGATGATGATGATGAGCGGCAGCTGCGGGATCACGAGGAAGACGTTGGACAGCGCGGACAGGCCCTCGTCGCCGAAGCCCCCGATGTAGCCCGCGGTCACGCCGACGATCACGCCGATGACGGTCGCCACGGTGCCGGCCACGAAGCCGACCACCAGCACGCTTCGCGTCCCCAGGATCAGCTGGCTCATGATGTCCTGCCCCTGGTGCGTGGTGCCCATGAGGTGCTCCCACGACGGGGGCTGCAGGATCGCCTTGCTGCGCTGGTTCGGGTCGTACGGCGCGATCCACGGCCCGATGAGCGCGATGAGGAAGAAGAACCCGAGGATCACCAGGCCGGTGAGCGCCTTGGTGTTCCGCATGAACAGGAACCGACGCTTGCCGGCCCGCGGGGGCGTGGCGTCCGGCGCGATCTCGAGGTCCTCGTAGATCGAGGTTTCGACAGTCATGTGTCAGCCCTCCTGTCGCGTGCGGGGGTCGAGCACGCCGTAGGCGAAGTCGGCCAGGATGTTGGCGAGCAGCACCGCGAAGGTGATCACCAGGAAGCAGCCCTGCATGAGGGGGTAGTCCTTCGCGTTGACCGCGCTGAACAGGTAGTAGCCGATGCCCTGGTACGAGAACACGATCTCCATGACCAGGGTGCCGCCGACGATGAAGCCGAGCGACAGCGCGAAGCTGGACACCTGCGGCAGGATCGCGTTGCGGGCGGCGTAGCCCATCTGCACGGACCGCTCCTTGAGGCCCTTGGCCTGCGCGACGGTCACGTAGTCCTCCGAGGACACGGTCACCATCATGTTGCGCATGCCGAGCATCCAGCCCGCGATGGACGACACGACGATCGTCATCGCCGGGAGGAACCCGTAGTAGATGACGGACCCGATGAACTCCCACGACAGGTTGGGCACCATGCTGCGGTCGTAGCTGCCGCTCGCCGGGAACCAGCCGAGCGTCACCGAGAACAGCGAGATGGCGATCAGGGCGAGCCAGAAGTACGGCACCGACGAGAAGAACGTCGACAGGGGCAGCAGGCCGTCGGCCCAGGTGCCGCGGCGCCAGCCGATCCCCATGCCCACGAGGGTGCCGATGGTGAAGCTGATGAGCGTGGCGATGCCGACGAGCCCGATGGTCCACGGCAGCGCCTGCTTGATGACGTCGATTACCGGCGTCATGTACGTGAACGAGATGCCGAGGTTGCCGTGCAGCAGCAGCCGCCAGTACTCGACGTACTGGTCCCACAGCGACATGTTCGCGTCCAGCCCGAACAGCGTGCGCAGCGCCTCGGCGGCGTCGGGGCTGATCCGGCCCTGGTTCTTGGCGATCAGGGCGCTCACGGGGTCGCCCGGCATGATCCGCGGGATGAAGAAGTTGATGGTGATCGCCGCCCAGGCGGTGATCAGGTAGAACACGACGCGTCGCGCGACGAATCTCATCGGTCGGCCTCCTTCGACGCCTCGACGACGGCCAGCAGTGCCTCTTCCACCCGAGGACGCTCGCCGTACGCGTCCAGCACCGAGCCCAGCGACGGGCGGTCCGGGCGGTCGGCGTAGCCCCAGCAGGCGGCCTCGCGGCCCTCGCCGACGGCCATGAGCGGCGGCACCTCGGTGCGGCACACGTCGTTGGCGAACGGGCAGCGCGGGTTGAACCGGCACCCGCTGGGCGGCGCGACCAGGCTCGGCGCCTCGCCGCGGGCGCCGCGGGCGCGGGCCTCGAGGTCGTCCGGGTCCGGCGCGGAGCGCACGAGCAGCTGCGTGTAGGGGTGCTTCGGGTCCTGCGTGACGGACTCGGAGTCCCCCGTCTCCACGACGCGGCCGGCGTACATGACCATCGTCGTGTCGGCGAAGTAGCGGGCCGACGCGATGTCGTGCGTGATGTAGAGGATCGCGAGCTGCAGACGATCGCGCAGGTCGCGCAGCAGGTTGAGGATCCCGAGCCGGATCGACACGTCGAGCATGGAGATCGGCTCGTCGGCCAGCAGCACCTCGGGGTCCGCCGCGAGCGCGCGAGCGATGGCGACGCGCTGGCGCTGCCCGCCCGAGAGCTCGTGCGGGAACTTGTCGATGTAGCGGGCGGCCGGGCGCAGCTGGACGCGGTCCAGCAGCTCCTCGAGCGCCGCCTCTAGCTCGACACCGCGCAGCCGGCCGCGGTGGATCTTCAGGCTGCGGGTGAGCGTGTAGCGCACGGTGTGGACGGGGTTCAGCGACCCGAACGGGTCCTGGAAGATCATCTGGACCCGGCGCACGTAGGCGCCGAACGCCCGACGGTTCTTCGCCGTCGCATCCTGCCCGTGCAGGAGGATCTGTCCGCCCGTGACGGGCATCAGCTGCGCGAGCAGCCGGGCGATCGTGGACTTGCCGGATCCCGACTCCCCCACCAGTGCGACGACCTTGCCGCGGTAGAGCGAGAGGTTCACGTCGTCGACCGCGTGCACGACCTTGTGCGAGCGGAAGCCGCGGACGGGGAAGTGCTTGCGCAGGTCGATGGCTTGCAGGACGGGGGCGTCCGCGTCATCGGGGGGCACTGCCTGAGGGGAGGTCATCGGATCACCTTGGTCGGAGAGTGCGGGCCGGGCGCGGGGCGCGGCGGGCGAGTGGGTACTCGCCCGCCGCACCACGCGTCATCTCGTCAGAGCTCAGTTGGACGGCTTGAGCTTCGACAGGATCAGTGCGGCCTGCGGACCCGTCGGCTGCGGGTTCGCGTACGGGTCCTCATCGGTGGGGAAGCCCGTGTAGTTGGCCGTCGAGTACTGCGCGACGGCCGGGCGGGACCAGATGACCAGGCCCGGGACGTCCTCGACGAAGTGCTTCTGGACGACGTCCAGGGCAGCGGCGCGGTCCTCGTCCGTGGTGCCGGCCTTGTAGTCGGCCAGTGCGGTCGTGACCTCGTCGTTCTGGTAGCGACCGAAGTTCCAGGTCGCCGACTCACCGAGCGGCACGTAGGACGCGCCGTCCATGATGTTGGAGTACATGTTCCACGGCGTCGAGCCACCGTCGGTCCAGTGCAGCGAGGCCTGGAAGTTGCCGAAGGGGATGATGTCGTTGAACCACGTGTCCTGCACGACGCCCTCGACCGTGGCCTCGGCGCCGAGCGCCTTGGCACCCTCGCCGATGATGCCGAGCGCGTCCAGGTAGTCCGTCCAGCCGGTCGGGTTCTGGAGCTTGAAGGTGACCTTCTCGCCGTCCGGGTCCACCAGGGCGTCGCCGTCCCACGTGTAGCCGGCGTCGGTGAGGACCTGCTTGGCCCCGTCGACGTCGACCGACAGCTCCTTGTCCTTGTACGCGTCCGAGATGAACGCGTCACCCGAGGGCTGCGGCAGGCCGGTCACGCTCTTGATCTGCGGCCACACGCCGTAGCCAGCGGTCTCCGAGATGTCCGAGCGGTCCACGACCATGTTCAGCGCCGTGCGGAACGCCACGTCGTTGAACGGCTTCGTCCCGTTGTTCAGGTAGAGCACGTCGACGCCGAAGCCACCGCCCGCCACCTGGTGGAAGTGGTCGGGGTCCTTGGCGATGAACGTGTTCTCGTAGTCCGGGATGAACGTCCAGCCCCACTGCGCCTCACCGGTGGTGAGGGCGGTGGTCAGGCCCGCGTTGTCGTTGAACGTGTCGTACCGGAGCGTGCCGACGAGCGGCTTGGTGCCCCAGTAGTCCGTGTTGGGCTCCAGCGTCACCGACTGCGGCGTGAACGACTTGAGCTTGAACGGGCCGGTACCGACCATCTCGTCGTCGGTCCACTTGACGGGGTCCTGGCCGTCCCACAGGTGCTTCGGGACGATGAGGAGCTTGAGCAGCTTGTCGCGGTTGACGTACTGACCCGAGACGAAGTTCACCGTGACCTTGTTGCCGTCGACGGTGATGTCGCCGTACTGGTCGGGGAAGTCGGTGTTCAGCTCCTTGTTGTCCTTGCGGAGCTGGATCGAGTACGCGATGTCGTCGGCGGTGAAGTCCGTCCCGTCCGACCACTTGACGCCGTCGCGAGCGGTGATGACGGCCTGCGTCGAGTCGGCGTTCCACTCGACGGACTCGGCGAGCCAGGGCGTCGGGGGGTCCGTCGGCTTGAGCTCGTTGACCTGCATGAGCGACTCGTACACCGCGAACGCGTACCCGAGCGAGAGCGACGCGGAGCCGGTCGCGAGCGGGTTCTGGTTGGGCTGCTGCGGGCCGTTCGGCATGCCGATCGTCAGGATCTTGTCCGAGGCGCCACCGGTACCGCCGGACGAGTCGTCGCTGCTGCCCCCGCCGCCGGAGCAGGCGGTAGCGAGCAACGCGAGGGTGGCTGCCGTAGCGACCACCGTCGAGAGCTTGCGGATTCTCACGAGTGCCTCCTTGCACTGATGTCGGAACTGCGGGTCGTTCACTTCTGGTCCCGGCCCGACGGGACTGCGGATCTCGTCGGACCGTGGCTGCTGTGCCTGGTCGGGCTGCAGGGCTGTGCGACTACGCCGGCGCGCTCCTGGGGAGAGTCACGTCGACCGTGAGGCGCAGGTCGGTCGAGGACCGGCCCACGCGGATCGGGTAGGTACCGGCCGGGGTCACCCAGCCGGGTTGTGCCGAGTCCCAGGTGCGGAACGCTCGCGCGTCTACCCTCACCTGGACGTTCGCGTGCGCGCCTGCGGCGGCGTGCACGACGGCGAAGCCGCCGAGCCAGCGGACGGGGCGGTCACCCTCGCCGCCGGGCTCGACGTAGACCTGGACGACCTCGCGGCCGTCGCGGGCGCCGGTGTTGCGGACGGTGACGTCGAGGACGACGGATCCGTCCGCCTCGACGACATAGGTCACCGCGTCGTACTCCCACGTGGTCCAGCCGAGGCCGTGACCGAAGGGCGCAGCGGGGGTGCGCCCGAGCTTGAGCCACGAGCGGTACCCGACGTGGATGCCCTCGTGGTAGTCGACGACCCCGTCGACCGGGACCGCGTGGGGCACCGGCACGTCGGACTCGTGCGCGGGGAGCGTCCAGGGCAGCCGGCCGGTGGGCTCGGTGACACCGGTGAGCACGTCCGCGAGCGCCTCGGGCCACTCCTGCCCGCCTAGCCACGCCCACACCACGCACGGCACCTCGTCCAGCCAGGGCAGCAGCACCGGGGCGCCGGCGTTGACGACGACGATCGTGCGGGGGTTCGCGGCGAGCGCGGCCTTGACCAGCTGGTCCTGCGTGCCGGGCAGCGCCAGGCTCGTGCGGTCGTAGCCCTCGGACTCGATCTCCTCGTTGGTGCCGACGACGACCACCGCGAGGTCGGCCGCGGCGGCGGCCTCGACGGCCACGGCCAGCAGCTCGTCGGGCGACGTGCCGGGGATCCGGTGCACCAGCTCGGCGCGGGCGAAGCTCGAGTACCCGACCGGGTGGACGGCCTGCACGACGGCGTCGATCTCGACGGTCGTCGGCTCGGTCACGTCGATCACCAGGGTGGCGGGCGGCGGCTGGTTCACGGAGGAGTCCAGGATGACCTCGGCGCCGACGACGCGGTCGCCGGTCGACAGCAGCTGCCCGCCGACGCGGATCGAGTGCTTGCCCACCGTGCCGACGCCGACCTCGTGCCGCCCCGGCTCGTCCAGCCGGACCGTGGTGCGGATGCGCAGCGCCGCGGCGGGGCCCGGGACCTCGCGCAGCCAGCCGTTCCACTCGGTCACGTCGGCGGCGGTGAGCACGGTGCCGTCCGCGTCGAGCAGCTCGCCGAGCGCGCCGACGTGCCCCTCCGGCGTCGTGCAGCGGCCGGCCAGGTCGAGCGACGGGGGCAGCAGCCGGGACACCGCTCCGGGGTGCGTCTCGATCGAGACCTCGCCGAACGCCTCGCGCAGCGCGGCCTCGGGCGTCGACAGGTGGTCCGGACGGACGAACGCCGAGCCGCCGCCCTGCACGAACGGGTGAACGGCGTTGGGCCCGAGCAGGGCGATCCGGGTGACGTCGTCGGGTGAGACGGGCAGCGCGTGCTCGTCGTCGCGGAGCACCACCATCGACCGGGACACC
Source organism: Cellulomonas sp. P1_C4 (assembly GCF_056406355.1). Taxonomy (NCBI): domain Bacteria; kingdom Bacillati; phylum Actinomycetota; class Actinomycetes; order Micrococcales; family Cellulomonadaceae; genus Cellulomonas; species Cellulomonas sp. P1_C4. The sequence goes on from NZ_JBFUAI010000002.1 coordinate 60,857, forward strand.
AGCTCGCGCAGCACGCCGCGCACGTCGACGTCGGCCACCCGGTCGCGCTCCGCCCCGGACGGCTCGACACCCTCGAGGGCACCCACCCGCTGGGCGAGCCGCAGGAGGCGCAGCACCTTGGCGTCGAGCAGCGACTCACTGACGTCGCCGGCGCGGACCGCGTCGAGCATCCCGTCGCCCCAGGGGCCGTCCGGCCCGGGCATCTGCAGGTCGAGCCCGCCCTCGGCGGCACCGACCACCGACTTGGTGGCCACCCAGTCGCTGAGCACGACGCCGTCGAAGCCCCACTCGTCCTTGAGGATCCCGGTGAGCAGCGGGCGGTGCTCGGCGACGGTGGCCGCCGTGGTGCCGTCGTCGACGCCCGAGTACGCGCTCATCACGGACCACGCCTGGGCCTCGTGCACCAGCTGCTCGAACGGGGCGAGGTAGACCTCGCGCAGCGTCTTCTCGTCGACGCGCGACAGGTAGGTGGTGCGCTGCGTCTCGGAGTCGTTGGCGACGAAGTGCTTGACGCACATGCCGACGCCGCGGTCCTGGGCCGAGCGGACCACGTGCACGGCCATCGCACCGGTGAGCAGCGGGTCCTCGGAGTAGCACTCGAAGTGCCGCCCGCCGACGGGCGTGCGCTGCAGGTTCACCTGCGGGGCGAGGACGACGTCGACACCGTGCCGGCGCGCCTCGGCGGCGAACACCTGGCCCACCTGGTCCGCCAGGTCGACGTCCCAGGTCGCGGCGAGCGCGCTCGGCGCGGGGAAGGAGGCCGACGTCTCGTCGGCGGACTCGGACACGCCGCGCACCCCGGCGGGGCCGTCGGAGACGTGCATCGACCGCAGGCCGATGCGCGGGATCGCGGTGGTGGACCACAGGCCGGCACCGACGACGAGGCGGACCTTCTCCTCCAGGGAGAGGACGGACAACAGAGCAGCGAGGCGGCTCTCGTTGTCGTTCATGGGCCGTTCAGCCGTGGGCGGCTGGGTGGCCGTGTCGAGTGACACAGCGCGTGCTCCGATCGGACGTCGTTGTCTTCTGCCGAGAATGAAAGCACAACTTACTGACCTGTCAGTAAGTGCGATGATCACAGTATGGTTTCAGTCATGGACGACGCCGTTCCCCCCGCCGCAGCGCCGCAGCGCCGCGCGCGGCAGCCCCGCCAGGCCACCGCGGAGCGCCGCGCGGAGATCCTGCGGGCCGCCGCCAACACCTTCGGGTCCAAGGGGTACAAGAACGGGTCGCTCACCGAGGTCGCCGAGCAGGTCGGCATCACGCACGCCGGAGTGCTGCACCACTTCGGCTCCAAGGAGCAGCTGCTGGTCGAGGTGCTGGAGTTCCGCGACAAGGAGGACGTCCGGGACCTCGAGGGCCAGCACATCCCCAACGGCATGGAGCTGTTCCGCCACCTCATGCGCACCGCGCGGATGAACGTCGACCGCCCGGGCATCGTGCAGGGCTACTCGGTGCTCACCGGCGAGTCCGTCACCGAGAACCACCCCGCCCGCGGCTGGGTCACCGACCGCTTCACCGTCCTGCGCGGGGAGATCCGCGCCGCGCTCGTCGAGGTCAGCGGCGGGACCGTGCCCGACGACGTCGCCGCCTGCGCCGCCAGCGCGATCATCGGCGTCATGGACGGCTTGCAGGTGCAGTGGCTCCTCGACGACGGCGTCGACCTGCCGGCCGCGACCCAGTTCGCCATCGAGGCGATCCTCACGGCCGCCCTGCTGGGCGCCGAGCGCCCGCACCCGCTCGACTGACCCTCAGGCATTTCACAGGTTCGGTCCAGGCGCACGCCAGGATCCCGTCGGAGTCTGTGGTCATGACGACGACCGCACTCCGCCGACCGGACGCCCTGACCCGTGCCGACGGCTCCCCCGTCCGTGCGCTCGTGGTCGACGACGAGCCCACCCTCGCCGAGCTGCTCTCGACCGCCCTGCGCTACGAGGGCTGGCAGGTGGACCACGCGCTCAGCGGCCACGCCGCCGTCCGCGCCGCCAAGGCCCTCGACCCCGACGTCATCGTGCTCGACGTCATGCTCCCCGACCTGTCCGGCATCGACGTGCTCCGCCGCGTCCGCGCGACGCACCCGAACGTCCCCGTCCTGTTCCTCACCGCCAAGGACGCGGTCGAGGACCGGATCGCCGGGCTCACGGCCGGCGGCGACGACTACGTGACCAAGCCGTTCAGCCTCGAGGAGGTCGTCGCGCGCCTGCGCGCCCTCCTGCGCCGCACGGGTGCGATGTCGACCCGCGACGAGGCGGTGCTCGTCGTCGGCGACCTGACCATGGACGAGGACAGCCACGAGGTGACACGCGACGGCCAGGACATCCGCCTCACCGCCACCGAGTTCGAGCTGCTCCGCTACTTCATGCGCAATCCCAAGCGCGTGCTGTCCAAGGCGCAGATCCTCGACCGCGTCTGGCAGTACGACTTCGGCGGCCAGGCCAACATCGTCGAGCTTTACGTGTCCTACCTGCGGCGCAAGATCGACAAGGGCCGCACGCCGATGCTGCACACGCTGCGCGGGGTCGGCTACGTGCTGAAGCCGTCGATCTGAGGTCGGCCGTCGGTATGGGCACACGTCCCCGATGGACGCTGCGCCGACGCCTCGTCGTGGTCGTGGTCGCGCTGGTCGCCGTGGTCGCCGCGGCCATGGGGACCGTCTCGACCCTCGCGCTGCACAGCTCCCTGATCACGCAGCTGGACGAGAAGCTCGCCGCGGCGCACCACCGCGCGGCCGACGGACCCGTCCGGGCGGGCGGTCTGTCGGGCTCCCCCGGGCAGATCTTCGAGCCGCCCGCGGTGGGCTCCGGCAACTTCCGGCCGGGGCAGGACGCCGGCACCGTCAACGTCGAGCAGCCCGCGGGCGTCGACCCCGCCGACCTCACCGCGTTCCAGGCCGGCTACGTCGGCGACGACGGCACGCCCACGGCGCTCACCACCGAGCAGGCCACGCAGATGCTCGCCGTCCCCGCCGACGGCGACGCGCACTCGATCACCCTGGCGGGCCTGGGCGCCTACCGCGCCGTCGCCAGCGTCGACGACGACGGCACCACCAACGTCACCGCGCTGCCCACCGCGGCCCTGACCAGCACCGTCACCACCTTCGTGGTCGTCGAGGGCGTCGTCGCCGCGCTCGCCCTGCTCGCCGCCGCGGCCGTGGGCGTCGTGCTCGTGCGCCGCGAGCTGCGGCCGCTCGACCGCATCGTCGACACCGCCAACCGCGTGGCCACGCTGCCCCTCGACCGTGGCGAGGTCGTGCTCGCCGACCGCGTGCCCGCCGAGGACACCGACCCCGCGACCGAGGTCGGCCAGGTGGGTGCGGCCCTCAACCAGCTGCTCGGGCACGTGGAGCAGGCGCTCGCCTCCCGGCACGAGTCCGAGTCGCAGGTGCGCCAGTTCGTCGCCGACGCGAGCCACGAGCTCCGCACGCCGCTGGCGTCGATCCGCGGATACGCCGAGCTGGTCCGCCGGTCGCCCGAGGAGATGCCCGTCGGCGCCCTGCAGGCCATGTCGCGCGTCGAGTCCGAGTCGCTGCGCATGACCGCGCTGCTCGAGGACATGCTGCTGCTCGCGCGTCTCGACGCCGGCCGCCCGCTGGAGTCGGAACCCGTGGACCTCACCGTGCTGGCCATCGACGCCGTCACCGACGCCCACGCCGCTGGCCCCGACCACGACTGGCGGCTGGACCTGCCCGATCCCTCCGACGACGACCTCATCCTCGTGACCGGCGACGACCACCGCCTGCGCCAGGTGCTGGCGAACCTGCTGTCCAACGCCCGGCTGCACACGCCCGCCGGCACCGCCGTGACCGTCCGCGTCCGCAAGACCGGCGCGGCGGTCGTCGTGCAGGTCGCCGACGACGGCCCCGGCATCCCGCCCGCCCTGCGCGAGAGCCTGTTCCAGCGGTTCACCCGCGGCGACGCCTCGCGCAACAGCGCCRCCGGCTCCACCGGCCTGGGCCTCGCGATCGTGCACGCCGTCGTCACGGCCCACGGCGGCACCATCACGGTCGACAGCGGTGCCTCGGGCGCGGGCACCACGTTCACGGTCACCCTCCCGGCGGCGACGGCCCCGGCCCCCGCAACGCCGACCGCCCGCACCCCCGCCCGCCTCTGACCGCTCCCCCCGTCGTCGCAACGTCCGCTCATCCGGTCGTCGGAACGCGCGAATGTGCGGACGCCCCGCCCCGCACAACGTCCGAGCAGATGCAGCCCCCGGGGTCCCTTTGCTCGGACGTCCCCATCCATCCCGCCAACGTCCGAGCTCGTGGGGGCCCTGAGCCCTCTTTGCTCGGACGTCCCCGTTCACCCCGCCAACGTCCGAGCTGTTGGGGGCCCTGGGCCTCCTTTGCTCGGACGTTCCGAAGCTCCGGTGGCCGCGGCACTCGTGGCGGGGGAGCCTGGGACCGAGTCCGACGAATCCTTCGAGGAGTGGTGATGGCTGATCTCAGCAAGGCGTTCAGCGGGTTCTCGACCGACGACGTCTCGGCCGCGCGGGAGTTCTACGCCGACGTGCTCGGGCTCGACGTCACCGAGGAGAACGGGATGCTCTTCCTGCACTTCGAGAGCGGGCACGAGGTGCTCGTCTACCCGAAGGGTCGTGCGCATGCTCCCGCGACCTACACGGTGCTCAACTTCCCGGTCGAGGACGTGCCCGGCACGGTCGCCGAGCTGCGGGAGCGCGGCGTGCGGTTCGAGAAGTACGAGGGCACGCCCGGCGAGACCGACGACGACTTCGTGTTCCGCAAGGGCGGCCCGCTGATCGCCTGGTTCACGGACCCGGCCGGCAACGTCCTGTCGATCATCGCCGCCAGCTGAGTCGCACAGCGGCCGCGACCACCAAGCCAAGCACGGTCATCGCGACGACCAAGCCCTGACCGTCGCCAAGCACGCTCGTCGCGACCCCCACGGCTTTCTGGCCACGAACCCGACGTGAGTGGCGCCGAACAGCTCGTTCGCGTCACTCACGTCGGGTTCGCCGCCTCCCGGCTACAGCGGGAACGCGTTGTAGAAGTCGACGACGTCCTCGACCGGGACCGTGGCCTGGAAGACCGTGGTGCCGTTGGTCCACACCGCGATGCCGGTGCCGTCGCCGGCGTCGGCGATCGAGTACGTGCCGGCCTTGGCGCCGCCCGCCGTGACGTCCCCGCTGGTAGGCAGGGCCGGGGCGTCGCTCGAGGCGGAGGGCGAGGGCGCGGCGGGCGCCGCCGGGAGCGCCGCGACGAGCGTCGCGGCGAACGCCGTCGCCTCCTCGGGCGTCTCCCACTGGCCCGACCGGACGGTGACGGTCCCGCTGCCGCCGTCGGTGTACGTCTCGGTGTACGCCTCGATGGCGCCGGCGGCCTGCCACTCGGTGTCGGGCGCGGACGTGGCGAGCGCGTACTGCAGGACGCTCGTCGGCAGGGCGGACGCGAACGCGGTGGTCGCCGGGCGGGCGACCGGGGCGACGGTGGGTGTCGGGGACGGCAGGAGCACGGTCGATGCCGCCGCCGGGGGCGGGGTGTCCGTCGAGTCGCCCTTCGAGCCGGTGACGATCGCGATGATGATCGCGGCGGCCAGCAGCACGACCACGCCGATGATCACCGGGATGAGCCAGCGCGGCCGACCGGACGAGGGCGCGGCGGGCGGCTCCTGCTCGACGACCGGGGCGGCGGACGCCGAGCTCGCGGCGGACGTCTCGGGCGAGGGACCTGCGGAAGGCGACGGGGCGGGCGGCACCGGGGTCGTCGGCGGCACTGCCTGCCAGTTCGTGATCGGCGGCGTCGGCCGCTCGGGGCCGGGACGGCCGGTGTCGCTCATCGGGGCTCCCCCTTGCATCGCGTCGCCCGAACCCTCGTCGGACGCCCGCAGCCTACCGACGCAAACTCGTCCCTCCATGCCACGACGCCGGTATGCCGCGAGCCGCCGGATCAAACCCCGCCGGCTGCACCTGGCCACCTGACCCGCATCGTGCGAGAGGTTCCGCCTGGCGAACCCGCGCCACAGCGGCGCACCGCGCGTGGCGGCGCGGGGCCAAACCCGTGCCAGGGGCCGGCCAGCACGACCGCGCCGCGCGTGGCCATCTCCTCCGGTCGGGCCGGTGACCGGCGCGGTCGGGCGATCGTGTCGGACCCAGCGGTTAGCGTGCACCGCGTGACCTCGACCTCCACCAAGCGCCCCGACCGCAGCGCCCGCCCGGGCTTCCGCTGCACCGAGTGCGGCTGGACCGCGAGCAAGTGGGTCGGTCGCTGCGGCGAGTGCCAGGCGTGGGGCTCGGTGGTCGAGGACACCGGCCCCGGCGGCGGCGCACCGCGCACGGTCGCCACCTCACCCACGCGCTCGCCGGCCCAGCCGATCGACCAGATCGACGTCGAGACGGCCAGGTCGCGGCCCACGGGTGTCGACGAGCTGGACCGCGTGCTCGGCGGCGGCATCGTGCCCGGCGCCGTGGTGCTGCTGGCCGGCGAGCCGGGCGTCGGCAAGTCGACGCTCCTGCTCGACGTTGCGGCGCGCGCGGCTCGGACCGGTCGCACGGTGCTCTACGTGACGGGTGAGGAGTCGGCCGCGCAGGTGCGCCTGCGGGCCGGTCGGATCCACGCGCTCGACCCTCGGCTGCTGCTCACCGCGGAGACCGACCTGGGCACGGTCCTCGGCCACATCGAGCACGTCGAGCCGGACCTGCTGGTGCTCGACTCGATCCAAACCATCGCATCCGCGCAGGTCGAGGGCACGGCCGGCGGGGTGTCCCAGGTGCGCGAGGTGGCCACGGCCGTGATCCAGGCCGCCAAGGCGCGGGACATGCCCGTGGTGCTCATCGGGCACGTGACCAAGGACGGGTCGGTGGCCGGGCCGCGGACGCTCGAGCACCTGGTGGACGTCGTCTGCCAGTTCGAGGGCGAACGGCACTCGCGCCTGCGCATGCTCCGCGCGACCAAGAACCGCTACGGCCCGACCGACGAGGTGGGCTGCTTCGACCTGTCGGAGTCCGGGATCGTCGGCCTGCCGGACCCCAGCGGCCTGTTCGTCTCGCAGGCGCTGCACGCGGTGCCGGGGACGTGCCTGACCGTGACGCTCGAGGGTCGCCGGCCCCTGGTCACCGAGGTGCAGTCGCTGGTCGCACCGAGCGCAGTCCCCAACCCGCGGCGGACCACCAGCGGCGTGGACAGCAGCCGGCTCGCGATGGTCCTCGCCGTCCTGCAGCGACGGCTCGGCGCGCGGCTGGCGGACCAGGACGTGTACGTCTCGACCATCGGCGGCGCTCGCGTCGCGGAGCCGGGGGCCGACCTGGCGCTCGCCCTGGCTGCACTCAGCTCGCGGGAGAACGTGCCGCTGCCGCGCGGACTGGTCGCCATCGGGGAGATCGGGCTGGCCGGCGAGATCCGGACGGTGTCCGGCGTCGGGCGGCGACTGGCCGAGGCCGCGCGGCTCGGGTTCACGCGCGCGATCGTGCCAGCCGGTGCGCTGGAGGGCGCGACTCCCCCGGCCGGCATCACCGTGCTGATGGCGGCGGACCTCATCGAGGCCGTGACCGCCGCGGGGCTCGTGCCGGAGACCGCCTCGACCGGGCGGCGCTGACCGCGTTCGGCTTCGGCGGGGGTCGACCCGGCTCGGCGTATCGATGTCACGGACGCCGACGCGCACCCCGTCACAGACCGCCTCTCGGCGACTTCACCCGACTTCCGAAAACATCTTGACCGGTACAGAGTCGGGGGTTACTTTATCGGTATAGAGAAGGACGAACCGACAGGAGAAACCCTGATGTCGATGGACAGCTCACAGCTCGGTCTGCTGCTCGGCGTGAACGTCGCGCAGCACGAGGTCGACAGCGCACGACCCTGGGCACCTGAGGTCCCGGAACCCGAACGACGCCACCGCGCGCCCCGGTCCCGCGCACCGCGCACCCGCCGCACTCTGGCGGGGGCACTGCACCACCTGGCCGACGCGGTCGCCCCCGCCTCCACCACCGGGGCCGGCCACCCCGCCCGATGACGCTCTCCCCACCGGGACCCCTCCCGGCGACCTACCCTGTCCCGCATGGAGCGGAACAGGGTGGCGTCATGTCGCGGGTGACGCTGCAGACGATCGCCGACAAGGTCGGCGTCAGCCGGATGACCGTGTCGAACGCGTTCTCCCGCCCCGACCAGCTCTCGGCGGACATGCGGCGCACCATCCTCGCGGCCGCGGCGGACCTCGGGTACGTCGGCCCCGACCCCTCGGCGCGCGCGCTGGCCCGCGGCACCACCGGCGCGGTCGGCGTGCTGCTCACCGAGTCCATCGGGGCGGCGTTCCGGGACCCGATCGCCGCGGCGTTCTTCGGGGCGGTCGCCGAGGAGCTGGCCCCCACCGGGCTGGCCGTGGTCCTGCTCCCGTCAACGGGCTCGGAGGGGACGATCCCGGCCCGCGACATCCCCATGGACGGGGCCCTGGTCTACGGGTGCGCCGCCGACTACCCCGCGGTCGACTGGCTCGTGAAGCGCAGGCTCCCGCTGGTGTTCGTCGACGGCGAGCCGACCGCGGGCGCCGCGAGCGTGCTGCTGGACGAGCAGCACGGCGCCCGCCTGGGCGCCCAGCACCTGCTCGACCTCGGCCACCGCCGGATCGGCATCCTCACCATGAACGTCGAGGTGCCGCCCGGGTTCGCGCCGGATCCCGCCACGGCCGGGTCGGGGTTCGTCGCGCGCGAGCGCCAGATCGGCTGGATGGAGCCCCTGGACGCGGCCGGCGTCACGCCGCTCGTCATGGAGGTCCACGACAACGTGGAGCCGTACGTGTCCGAGGGCGCCCGCGCACTGCTCTCCCGACCCGACCGGCCGACCGCGGTCCTGTGCTTCTCGGACCTCATGGCGGCCGCGGTCGTGCACGCCGCCGAGGAGCTCGGGCTCCGGGTGCCGCAGGACGTCTCCGTCGTAGGGTTCGACGACTCGCCGCTGGCCCGCCGCCTGCGCCCGGCGCTCACCACGATCCACCAGGACTTCGCCGCGAAGGGCAAGGCCGCCGCGGACGCCCTGACGTCGTCGATCGCGCGGTTCCGCGCCGGCGCCGCACCCGACCCGCAGCAGCACCGCATCCTGGTCGACCTGGTGGTCCGCGACAGCACGGCACCCCCCGCGGGCGCCTGAGCCTCAGCTCGCCACGGCCTCGCTCACGCCGCGGGCGGTCAGCGTCACCCGGGCGACGTCGAGCGCCGACGACGTCGCACCGTGCGCCTCGAGCACCAGGAACKCCGCGCCGAGCACGGGCCGGTCCGCGACGAACACCAGGTGCGCGCCCGGTGCGCCGGCGGCGATCCGGGAGCGGATGCCCTCGGTCAGCGCGGGGTCGCGGGCGGCCAGCACTCCCCCGCCGAGCACCACGGGCACGGACGCGTCCAGCAGGTTGAGCCGGCGCAGGGCGGCGAGCGCGAGGGCGGCGACCTCGTCGGCCTGGCGCTCGACCACGCCGATCGCGACCGAGTCCCCGCGGCCGGCCGCGTCGAGCAGGACGGGCGAGAGGCGCGCGACGTCGTCGTGGTCCAGGTGCCCGAAGTGCAGGTCCTCGATCACCGCGGTCATCGTCGGCCGACCCAGGGCGGCGGGCACCAGCTGCGCGAGGATCGTCGGCTGTCCGCGGCCGTCGAGGGCCCGCGCCGCGTGCCAGACCGCCTGCTCGCCCAGCTCGAAGCCGCCGCCCCAGTCGCCGGAGATCCGGCCGAGCGCCGGGAACCGGGCGGTGGCCCCGTCGGCGCGCCGACCGACGCAGTTGATCCCCGTCCCGCACACAACGGCGACGGCCTCGTGCTCGGCCGTGCCGGCCCGGAGCAGGGCGAACGTGTCGTTGTCGACGACGACACCGGCGGCCTGCACGAACCACGGCAGCGCCTGCAGGGCGGCACAGAACGTCTCGATCTCCACCGGCAGGTCCAGGCCGGACAGGTAGACGCCGACGCGCAGCACGCGAGGTCGATTGACCAGCGACAACGCCTCGCGGACCAGCGCGTCGACCACCTCGAGCGCCGGCGCGACGCCGATGACCTGCGGGCACGAGCCGCCGCCGCGGGTGTGCGCGAGGACCGTGCCGTCGGGTGCGAGCGCGAGGACGTCGGTCTTGCTGCCTCCCCCGTCGACCGCGAGCAGGACGCCGGTCACCGGGCCCACGCGAGGTGGTCGCGGTTGGCCGCGAGCAGGGCGTCCGTCAACGCCGTCGCCTTGTCGTACTGCCCCACCAGCGGGTGCGCCAGGAGCGCGCGGGTGACCCGGTCCCGGCCGCCGTGCACGGCCGCATCGAGCGCGAGGCGCTCGTACCCGGCGACGTGGGCGACCAGGCCCGCGAGGTCGTCGGCCAGCGGCGCGGCCGGCAGCGGCGTGATGCCGGAGCTGCCCACACGAGCCGGCACCTCGATGACGTGGTCGTCGGGCAGGAAGGGCAGCGTGCCGGCGTTGCGGACGTTGACCACCTGGACGTCGCCGCGGTCGGCGGTCAGGGAAGCGAGCAGGTCGACGGCGGCCTCGGAGTAGAACGCGCCGCCTCGCCGGGTCAGGGCCTCGGGCTTGGTGTCGACGGCGGGGTCGGCGTAGAGGGCGAGCAGCTCGTTCTCGACGTCGGTCACGGCGTGCGCCCGCGACACCGCGCCGGGCGCGGTCTGCTCAGCGAGGACCTCGTCGTGCGCGTAGTAGTAGCGCAGGTAGTACGAAGGGACGCAGCCGAGCAGCGCCAGCGCCGACGCGGGGAGCTCGACCTCGTCGGCAAGCTCGGTCAGCCGTGAAGCGAGCAGACCGGGCAGGCGATCGACGCCGTCCACGGTGACCCCGCGCACCCACGTGAGGTGGTTGAGGCCGACATGGTCGATCGCCACGGCCGACGGTTCGACAGAGAGCATCGAGGCGAACCGGCGCTGGAACCCGATGGCCACGTTGCACAGCCCGACGGCCCGGTGCCCCTCCTGCAGGAGCGCGCGAGTGACGATGCCGACGGGGTTGGTGAAGTCGACGATCCAGGCGTCGGGCCGTGCGAAACGCCGCACCAGCGAGGCGAGCGACAGCACCACGGGCACCGTCCGCAGCGCCTTCGCGAACCCCCCGGGGCCGGTCGTCTCCTGACCGAGGCACCCGCAGGCGTGCGGGAACGTCTCGTCGGTGTGCCGGGCCACCTGCCCGCCGACGCGCAGCTGGAAGAGCACGACGGAGGCGTCGGACACCCCGGCGACGACGTCGGAGGTGGCGGTGACCCGCACGTCGTACCCGTACCGGGCGAACATCCGGCGGGAGACGCCGGCCACGAGCGCAACCCGATCAGAAGACGGATCGACCAGGCAGAGCTCGGTGAGCGGCAGCAGCGACCGCAGCCGCGCGAACCCGTCGACGAGCTCGGGCGTGTACGTCGACCCGCCGCCGATGACGGTGAGCTTCATCCCTTGACCCCTGTCAGTGTCACGCCGCGCACGAAGGTCCGTTGTGCGAGGAAGAAGATGAGGACGACGGGGACCATCGCGATCAGGGTCGCGGCCATCGTGAGGTTCCAGTCCACGGCGCGGGTGCCGCGGAACTGGGCGAGCGCGTAGGAGACGGGCCATGCGGACTCGTTCTCGGACGTGTAGAGCAGCGGGCCGTAGTAGTCGTTCCACGACGTGAAGAACAGGAAGATCGCGGTCGCCGCGATGCCCGGCTTCGCCATCGGCACGATCACCCGCAGGAGCGTCCGCAGCTCGCCGCAGCCGTCCAGCCGGGCGGCCTCGGTGTACTCCTTGGGGATCGTCAGGAAGAACTGCCGGAGCAGGAAGATCGAGAAGGCGTCGCCCAGCAGGTTGGGCAGGATGAGCGGCCAGAGCGAACCGGTGAGCCCGAGCTTCGACCACATCACGTACAGCGGCACGCTCGTGACCTGGGGTGGGAGCAGCATCATCGCGATGATGAGCACCAGGTAGAGGCTCGAGCCGCGGAACTGGATCCGCGCCAGGGCGTACCCGGCGGGCACCGACGAGACGAGCATGAACGCCGTCGCCAGCCCCGCGTACACGAACGAGTTGCCGGTGTACTTGAGCATCGGCAACTTCTCGAACACGAGCGCGAAGTTGTCCCAGTGCCACGACGTCGGCCACCCGAACGCCGTCCCGGCCTGCTCGGGCGACATGACCGACGTCAGCAGGATGAACACGAACGGCGCCAGGAACAGCACGCAGAGCGCGACGAAGATCGCGTGGTCCGCCACCCACACCAGCGGCGAGCGATGTCGGGTCACGACGCCACCTCCGGGGTGAACGCCTTGAAGCGGCGCAGCAGGAAGGCCATCACGACGGCGGCGACGACGAACAGGACGACGGCCATCGCAGACGCGTAACCCAGCAGGTTGGCGCCGAAGGCCTTGGAGTACAGGAGCTGGCCGTAGGTGAGCGTCGACTGGTCGGGCCAGCCGAGCGCGCCGGCCGCACCCGCGCCCACGGAGGCCTTGCCCTGCGCGGTCGTCGCCGCGACGGCGGGCTCGGTGAAGTACTGCAGCGCCGCGATGATGCCGGTGATCAGGGCGAACAGCAGCACGGGCGTCATGTTGGGCACGGTGACGAACCTGAACTGCTGCCAGCCGTTGGCGCCGTCCAGCTCGGCGGCCTCGTACTGCTCGGAGGGGACGTCGAGCAGGCTGGCCAGGAAGATGATCATGATGTCGCCCAGCACCCAGAGCCCGAGCAGCACGAGCGAGGGCTTCGACCAGGCCGGGTCGGTGAACCAGCCCGGCCCGTCGATGCCGACCTTGCCGAGCAGCTCGTTGACCGGGCCGGTGGCGGGGTTGAACACGAACACGAAGGCGATCGTGGCGGCCACCGGCGGGATGAGGGCCGGCAGGTAGTACAGGGTGCGCAGCGCACCAGAGCTGCGCCGCGCCCGGGTGAGCACCCAGGCGACGACCATGGCCCCGACGATCCGGACCGGCACGAGGATCGCGACGAACCACAGCTTGTTGAGCACTGCGGTGCCGATCAGGGGGTCGCTCGTGAACAGGAACTTCCAGTTCGCGAAGTTGTTCCAGCGCGGCGGGTTCGACAGGTCGAACGCCGTGAAGGAGTAGAAGACCGTCATGACCAGCGGGAACACGAAGAAGATCAGCATGCCGAGCAGCGACGGGGTCAGGAAGGCGAGCGCCGCCCTGCTCCGTCGGCGTTGGATCGTCGAGGCCACGGGCGTCAGCCGGCCTGAAGCTTGACGGCGGCGTCGATCTCGTCGTCGACCTGCGTGAACATGCCCGGCAGGTCCGCGACGTCACCCTGCTGCCACTTGGCCGTGTGGGTGCCGAAGATCGTCTGGTACTCCGCACCGATGGCGCTGGGCGGGGTGGTCGACGACGTCGGGTCCTCGAAGATGTCGAGGAACGTCTGGAACTGCGGCGTGACCTCGAGGTCCGGCGAGGCGATCGCGTCGTGCGTCGTCGGCGCGTTCTTCAGGCCGTTGGACAGCTTGACCTGGGCGGCCGTGTCGGTGGTCAGGTACTTGATGAGCGCCCAGGCGGCCTCGGGGTTCTTCGAGCCCTTGCCGATGCCGACGATGTTGCCCGTGATGTAGCCGGCGCCGTAGCTGTCCTCGTAGCCCTCGGCCGACGGGATCGGCGCGGTGCCGTACTTGAGGTCCGGCGCCTGGTCGTCGATGAACGCCGTCCGGTACTCGCCGTCGATGTTCATGGCGACGCGGCCGGTCTGGAAGTCGTTCTCGGCAGAGAACTCCTGACCGAGCGCGGCCTGGAAGTCGGCGAGCTTCTGGTAGCCGCCGAGCCGGTCGATGAGGTCCTTCTGCCACTCGAGGATCGCGGTCCAGCCCGGCGAGGAGCCGATGGCCGACGTGCCGTCCTCGTTGAGCCACTCCGCGTCGGCGGCCGGGCCCCAGTGCGCCTCGGCGTTCTCGTAGTACCCGAGCAGGGGCATGAAGCCGAGCTGCTTGATCGAGCCGTCGTCGTTGAACGTGGTGAGCTTGACGGCCATGTCGGACAGCTCGGCGAGCGTCTTCGGCGGCTCGGTGTACCCCGCCGCGGCCAGCAGGTCGGTGTTGTAGTACAGCCCGTAGACGTCCGCGAGGGCGGGCATCGTGCAGCGCTTGCCGTCGTAGGACGTGTAGCCGAGCACCGTGTCGGGGATCTGGGTCAGGTCGACGTCGTCGCGCTCGATGAAGGTGGTCAGGTCGGCGAAGTCGCCCGACGAGCACAGCGGACCCACCTGGTCGGTGGAGTAGGACAGGCCGACGTCGATGGGCTGCCCGGCGGAGATCGCCTTGCGCATCTTCTCGTCGTCCTGGCCCGACTTCACCGTCACGGTCACACCGGGGTTGGCCTTCTCGAAGTCGTCGACCACCGACTGGATGACGTCGGCCTCGCGGTCGGTGAAGAAGTGCCAGAACTGGACGTCGCCGGTCACCTCCGCCGGGGCGCTGGCCTCGGCGGTGGGGCCGGCGGAGGATCCACCGCTGCAGGCGGCCAGTGCGAGGACGGCCGCGATCGCGGGGACGACGAGCAGGGACGTGCGTGTTCTCATCGTGGGCTCCTGATTCGGGGCGCGACGGGGCACCCGGTCGGCCGGGGTCGCCGTGCGTCGATGTGGGTTAGGGGACGAGGTCGAGCAGGCGAGAGCGCAGGTCGGCCCCGACGACGGATCGCGCACCGCGCAGCACCGGGTGATCAGCCACGGTGCTCACGGAGATGTGCGGGGACCACCGGGTGGTCCTGCGGATGTGTCCTCGCACCAGGTCGGCGAGGTTCTGACCGCCGGCGGCGCCGGTCGGTCCGCCGAGCACGACCACGGGAGGGTCGAGCACGGCGAGCACGGGGATGACGCCGACCGCGACGCGGGTCGCGAGCTCACTCAGGACCGTCGGGCGCGCGGGGTGCGCAGCGAGGTCCGTGAGCGTGGCGTCCAGGCTCCGGCCCCGGACGCCGTGCGCCCGGGCCAGCTTGCCGACGGCGATGCCGCCGATGAGGTCCTGCAGGTCCTTGGCCGACGGGACCAGCTCGGCGGCCGCGCGCGGGACGGGCAGGTAGCCCATCTCGCCCGCCCCTCCCGACGCGCCGCGGTGCAGGCTGCCACCGAGGTCGACGGCGAGGCCGAGGCCGTCACCCATCCAGAGCAGCGCGAACCCGTCGACGTCCCGGCCGGCGCCCTCGACCCGCTCGGCGACCGCCGCGAGGTTCACGTCGTTGTCGATGCGGACGCTCACGCCCAGCCCGTCCTCCAGCTGCGCTCGGACGGCCTTCCGGGGCCAGCCGGGGATGAGGCCCACGAACGCGAGGCCGTCGGTGCGCGGGTCCACGGCGCCCTGCAGGCCGACAATGACGGTGACCACGGTGTCGGGCGTCGTGCCTGCCGCGTCGCACGCGGCCCGGATCGCCGCGCTGATGTCGCCGACCGCCGACCGCTCGGCGGCCGCCCGCGCCAGAGGCAGCTCCGCGATCGGGTACTCGGTCCCGGCGGCGTCGACCAGCGTCGACAGCACGCCGTACGGCCGGACGTCGACGGCGACCGCGTGGGCCCGGTCGGTCCGGACCGCGTAGGTCACGGCACTGGGGCCACGCGCGGCGGCGACGGAACCGACCGTGTCGATGAGGTCCAGCTGCTCGAGCCGCGTGACCACCTGGCTGGCGGTGGGCTTGGACAGGCCCGTGAGCTCCCCGATCTGCGCGCGCGTGAGCGGTCCGTGCTCCAGCAGGAGGCCGAGCGCGGCCTTGTCGTTCATGGCGCGCAACAGCCCGGGCGTTCCCGGCTGGCTGGGCGTGCCGCTCATGTCCACTCGTCCGATCGTCGTTGATCGAGGCCGCCTCTGCGCGACCTCGTCAAACTAACAGGCAACTTTCCTAACAGACAACCCTCTGCGCGCGTCGGCCGCGTCTCGGTCGGGTAACGGCTCGGTTACTTCTGCCGGCGGCGGATCCTGCCGCGCTGGTGACGGAACGTCGCTCCCGGGACGGGACGTCACCCCATGCGCCCCACCAGCACCATGTGCGGCAGGCTCGGACGCCACTCGGCGGCGAACGGGCGAACACCTGCAGGCGATCGGGTCCGTCATGCGGGTCGCACGGGCTGTCGCGGCCGCGCGTCGTTACCATGCAACCGTGCCGCACGCTCCCGACGACCTCCTGAGGTCGACCCTCGCTGCCGTCGCCCCGGGCGGCGAGCTTCGCGACGGGCTCGAGCGGATCCTGCGCGGACGGACGGGCGCCCTGATCGTGCTCGGCTTCGACAAGACCGTCGAGAGCATCTGCTCGGGCGGCTTCGTGCTCGACGTCGAGTTCTCCGCCACCCGCCTGCGCGAGCTGGCCAAGATGGACGGCGCCGTCGTCGTCGACGCGGGGATCTCGCGGATCGTGCGCGCGGCCGTGCAGCTGCTCCCCGACGTGACGATCGAGACCTCCGAGTCGGGCACCCGGCACCGCACCGCCGAGCGCGTGGCCAAGCAGACGGGCCTGCCGGTCGTGTCGGTCTCCGCGTCCATGCGGATCATCGCCCTGTACGTCGGCGGCCAGCGGCACGTCATCGAGGACTCGACCACGATCCTGTCCCGCGCCAACCAGGCCCTGGCCACGCTCGAGCGGTACAAGTCGCGTCTCGACGAGGTCAGCGGCACGCTGTCAGCCCTCGAGATCGAGGACCTGGTGACCGTGCGCGACGTGTCCGCCGTGGTCCAGCGCCTCGAGATGGTCCGCCGCATCTCCGAGGAGATCGAGGGCTACGTCGTGGAGCTCGGCACCGACGGCCGCCTGCTCACCCTGCAGCTGGACGAGCTGGTCGGCGGCATCGGCTCCGACCGCGCGCTGATCATCCGCGACTACGTCGACACCAGCCGACGCGACGTCGACTCCGTGCTCGACGCGCTGGCCGAGCTCGACTCGACCGAGCTCCTGGACAACGCGCGCATCGCCAGCGTGCTCGGCCTGCCCGGTGGCGGCGACGCCCTCGACGCGGCCGCCGGCCCGCGTGGCTACCGCCTGCTGTCCAAGGTCCCCCGCCTGCCCGGTGCCATCGTCGACCGCCTCGTCGCGCACTTCGGMGGCCTGCAGAAGCTGCTCGCGGCGGGCATCGACGACCTCATGGCCGTCGACGGCGTCGGCGAGCAGCGTGCCCGGGCCGTGCGCGAGGGCCTGTCCCGGCTGGCCGAGTCGAGCATCCTCGAGCGGTACGTCTAGCTTTCGGCCCCCACAGCGGCGGCACCTCGTCGCCGCGCCCAGGCCGCGTCGACCACGACGGCGAGCACGATCAGCGCCAGCATGATCCAGAACGAGCGCCGCTGGGACACGTACAGGTCGACGACGAACCAGACCAGCACCACCCCGGAGACCGCGACCGCCGTCGCCGTCAGTGCGGGCGAGGCGCCGAGCTCCTTGCGCAGCCTGAACGCCGCGATGGCCACCAGCACGAACACCGCCAGCGACACCGCGCTGCCGACCGAGGCGAGCGCGCCCACGCTGAGACACGTCACCATCAGGACCATGAGCGCGGCCGTGATCAGCAGGCCGCCGTGCCGCCCCAGCCGGGTGCCCGAGCCGAACGCGGGCGGGAACGTCCCCGAGCTGGCCAGCGCCCTGGTCAGCCCGACCGAGCTGTACAGGATCGCGGTCACGGTCGACGCGGTCGCCAGCAGCGCGGCGCACGTCATCATCACGTAGCCGGCCTGCCCCAGCGTGGGCTCCGCCGCGACCGCCAGCGCGCGCGGCCCGGCGGCGACCACCTCGGCCACCGGGAGCGTCCCGAACACGCACACGGCCACCGCCACGTAGAGCACCGTGGTGAGGGCGAGCGCCGAGTACATCGCGATGGGCAGCTGCCGCCGAGGCTCGGCCAGGTCGTCGCCGACGAACGAGATGACCGCGAACCCGAGGTAGGCGAAGAACGTGAGGGCGATGCTGGCCAGGATGTCGTTCGCGCCCGGGTACGTGCTCGGCGCCAGGAGCCCGAAGTCGACCTGCGGGAGCGTGCCGACGACGAACACCGTAAAAACGACCAGGAGCAGGCCGACGATCACCGACTGCACCCGGTCGACCAGACGCGGCCCGGCGACCGTGAGCCACGCCCCGAACACCACCAGCGCCACGGCGCAGAGCTTGGACAGCCAGCCGCCGGACGGCCCGTCGGCGAGCACCACCGCGGCGTAGTCGCCGAACGAGGCGGCGACCATCGCGCCCACGACCACGATCGCGGTGAGGTACCCGAGCCAGGCCGCCACCCCGACCACGCGGCGGCTGCGGTAGCCGTGCTGCAGGTACACGATCAGCCCGCCGGACGACGGCCAGCGCATCGCGAACCTCACCAGCGTGTACCCCAGCGTGGCCGACATCGCGCCGGCCAGCAGGAACGAGAGCCAYACCGCGGAGCCGGCGACCTCGCCGGCCTGCCCGAGCAGCGCGAAGATCCCCGCGCCGACCATCGCACCMACCCCGAGCACGACCGCACCGCGCACGCTCAGCTGCGCCTTCGCCGCCGGGGTGGTCTCGGACATGGGCTCTCCCTCGGGTGCGACCGCCGGTGCCGCGGTCGGCACGATCGACCCTACTGGCGTCGACGGGTGTCGCGGAGGAGATCGAGCCGGGCCGGTCAGCCCAGCCCGAAGACGACCGGCGGGGCACTCGCCCCGGCGAGGTTCAGCTGCGCCGAGTAGGTCCCCGCCCCCGGCGCCGGCAGCCCCTCGGGGCACCCCTCCGCCGAGCGGACCCGGTTCCAGGCGAACGGCGTCGTGTCGTTGCCGCCGCCGGGCAGCAGGAGGGTCCGGGACTCCGTGCCGGCGACGATGCAGTCGCGGTTCGACCACACCCGGTCGTCGCCGGAGGTGATGACGATCTCGCGCTGCGCCTCGCCCGCGTCCACCAGGCACGGGTCGGTCCCGGTGTTGGTGATCGCGACGGAGAAGGTGGGGCTGACGCCTGCGGCGAACGTCTCGGCGTCCGCCGTCATCGCGAGCACCAGCGCGGTGGGGGCGCAGTCCGCGACGCCCGACGTGTCGCCGCTCGGCGTCGCGCTGGCGGCCGGGTCTGCGGGCTGCTCGGCCGGCGGTGACGTCGTCGTGGTCTGCGCCGCGGGCGTCGGGTCCTCGCCGTCGCCCCGACCGACCACGAGCCACACGACGAGCAGGACGACCAGCAGCGGGATGCCGAGGACGACGAGCCGGCGCACCCAGTAGACGCGGGCGGGGAGGCGTCGCGACTCGCTCATGCGTCCTCCGGCCCGTCTCGACTACGTCCTGTGCGTGCCGCACCGTTCCCGCGGCGCGACCACCGTAGAGGCAGGTTCGCCGGCTCGCGCGGCCGACGCGCGGTGCGGCGCCGAGAGCGCGGGCCGTGGGGCAGGATGCTGCGGTGCCGCCGTCCCCCGTACAGCTGCGCGAGCCGGTGCTCGCCTGGTTCGACGTGCATGCGCGCGACCTGCCGTGGCGTTCCGCCGACCGGACCCCGTGGGGCGTGCTGGTCAGCGAGGTGATGCTCCAGCAGACCCCGGTCGTCCGGGTGGAGCCGGCGTGGCGCTCGTGGTTGTCGCGCTGGCCGACGCCTGCGGACCTGGCCGCGGCCTCGACCGCGGACGTGCTGCGCGCGTGGGACCGGCTGGGTTACCCCCGCCGCGCGCTGCGCCTGCAGGAGTGCGCGCGGGCGATCGTCGAGCGGCACGGAGGCGACGTCCCGCCGTCGGAGAGCGAACTTCGAGACCTCCCCGGCATCGGCTCCTACACGGCCGCCGCGGTGCTCGCCTTCGCGTTCGGGCGGCGGTCGGTGGTGCTGGACACCAACGTGCGCCGGGTGCTGGCGCGCACGGTCGAGGGGGTCGCGCTGCCCGCTCCGAGCCAGACCGTCGACGAGGTCCGCCGGGCGACGGCGTTCGTTCCGCCCGACGACGCGCAGGCCGCCCGCTGGGCCGCGGCCTCGATGGAGCTCGGGGCGCTCGTCTGCACCGCACGCTCGCCCCGGTGCGAGGCGTGCCCGGTGCAGGACGTCTGCGCCTGGTACGCCGCGGGACGTCCCGCCGACGAGCACGCCGGCCGCCGACGGACCCAGACCTTCGAGGGCACCGACCGGCAGGTGCGGGGGCGCGTGATGGCGCTGCTGCGCGAGGCGCTCGGCCCGGTTCCGGCGGCCGCGGTCGACGCGGTCTGGCCGGACGCCCGCCAGCTCTCCCGCTGCGTCGACGGCCTGCTCGCCGACGGCCTGATCACCCGCGACCCGGCGCCGAGCGACGACGACCCGGCGACATACCGGCTGCCGTCCTGACGGAGCCCGGCGTCACCGCGTCGCCAGGCGCTCCCACTGCTCCTTAGTGATCTCGTACCGGAAGCCCCCACGCTCCGCGCCCTCGACCATCAGCATGTCCTCGGGCGTGTCGACCGTCGTCGCGACCGTCATGCCGACCTTCTCCATCACCTTCTGCGAGGGGAGGTTCAGCGCCATCGTCTCGCCCCAGACCACCCGCACATCGAGCTCCGTGAACGCCTTGGCCAGCAACGCCGCTGAGACCTCGGTGGCGTACCCCTTGCCCCAGGCGTCCTGGCGCAGCCGGTACCCGAGCTCGACCTCGTCCAAGGGGCCCTCCCGCTCGGGGCGCAGGCAGAACCAGCCGACGAAGGCGCCGCCGTCGCGCTCGAACGCCGCGAACAGCCCGAACCTCCCGCCCCACCTCTCGTAGGCGGCGAGGAGGCTCGGCAGGACGAGATCGCGGACGAACTCGGGCGGGGTGGGCTCGCCCCCGGACAGGTACCGCATCACGGCCGGGTCGCTGTCCAGCTCGATCAGCAGGTCGGCCTCGTCGGCCGCGAAGGGGCGCAGGGTCAGGCGCTCGGTCTCCAGATAGGTGTGCACGGCGCCATCGTGCCCGAGCGGGGTCGGGCAGCCCAGCGCTTTCCTCGAGGCCTCAGTCGAGCTCGATGAGCATCCGCGTGTTGCCGAGGGTGTTCGGCTTCACGCGCGCGAGGTCGAGGAACTCGGCGACGCCGTCGTCGTGCGACCGCAGCAGCTCGAGGTAGACGTCCGGGGTCACGGGCGTGCCCTCGATGACGTGGAACCCGTGGGACTCGAAGAACGCGACCTCGAAGGTCAGGCAGAAGACCCGTCGCAACCCGATCTGCCGGGCGCGCTCCAGCAGGGCGTCGAGCAGGGCGTGCCCGACCCCGGTGCCGCGCCGGGTGCGATCGGCCGCGAGCGTGCGGATCTCGGCGAGGTCCTGCCACATGACGTGCAGCGCGCCGCACCCGATGACGGTGCCGTCGTCCGCCTCGGCCACGAGGAACTCCTGGACCGCCTCGTAGTACCCGACCCACTCCTTGGCCAGCAGGATCCGCTCGGCGGCGTAGGGCTCGACGAGCGCGCGGATGGCGCGGACGTCGGCCGGGAGGGCGGGGCGGACACGGAAGGACATCGGGCCAAGGTAGTGGCGGGGCTGGCCCGGAACGCGGAGCCGCCCGGTTCCCGAGATGGGGAACGCGAGGCTAGACCCGTGCGCGCACGCGCCGCGGGTGCGGCGGCTCGGCCGCGTCGAGCAGCCCGGTGGCCGTGATCTCGTCGACCACCAGGTCGGTCACCACCCCCGCGCGCAGGCCGGCCAGCAGCGGTGCGACCTTGTTGTCGCCGGCCACGACGCAGACTCGCCGCGGGATCCGCTGCAGCTCGACGGGCGTCGGGCCGGTCGCTCGCTCGTTGAGGTGCACGTCCTGCCACGACCCGTCGGCGCGCAGGAAGACCGTGCACACGTCGCCGACGACGCCCTCGTCGTGCAGGTTCTTCACGTCGGCGTCGTCGAGGTACCCGGCCGAGTAGACGTGCGACGGCACGGCCCCCGCGACCGCGCCGACCGAGAACACCGCGATGTCCGCGCGCCGCTGCATGTCGAGCACCCGGCGGACCGACCGCTCGCGCCACATCGCGGCCTTGGTGTCGGGGTAGTCGAAGAACGCGGGCACCGAGAAGTGGTGCACGGCCGCGGCGAACGCGGTGCCGAACGTCGAGATGAGGTCGCTGGCGTACTCGATCCCGCTGGTGCGCATGTTCGCGGCGCCGTTGAGCTGGACGACCGCCGACCCGCGCGTCGGCTTGGGTGCGAGGTACCGGGAGACCGACGCCAGCGTGGTCCCCCAGGCGACGCCGAGCACCATGTCGGAGTCGAACCACGAGGACAGCAGGCGTGCCGCGGTGATGGACACCTGGTCGAGGCGCTCGATGTGGCTGGCCGAGTCCGGGACCGGCACCACGTAGGTGTCGATGCCGAACGCCGCGGCGATGGTGCGGCCGAGGCCGGGTGCACGCGTGCTCGCCGGGCGCAGCGTGATCTCGACCAGCCCGGACTGGCGCGCGCGCTTGATGAGCCGGGAGACGGTGGACCTCGAGGTCCCCAGGTGGCGGGCGATGACCTCCATCTTGATGTCCTGGAGGTAGTACATGGACGCCGCCCGCAGGACGTCCTGCTCCCGCTCGATGTACATCGGAACCCCCTCCCGGACGCGATCGGCGCTGCACGTTTGTGCACTGCTGTTGCGCGTTCGTTCGCCTGGTGACGACGATAGCGAGCAAGCCCGTACCGGGCGAGTGGGACAAAGTGCGACAACAGAACCACCGGGGGTACTTCGGATGAGGACGGCGCCGCTGACGGCCCAAGCACGACAGGACGCACTCGACGCGATGCGCGGGAGCGCTGAACGCGGGAACGAGCTCGACGTCCTGGTGATCGGAGGAGGCGTCACCGGCGCCGGGATTGCGCTCGACGCGGTCTCTCGGGGGCTGTCGACGGCGATCGTCGAGGCCCAGGACTGGGCGAGCGGCACATCGAGCCGGTCCAGCAAGCTGGTGCACGGTGGCCTGCGCTACCTGCAGATGCTCGACTTCCACCTGGTGCGGGAGGCGCTCACCGAGCGTGACCTGCTGATCAACCGCCTGGCCCCGCACCTGGTCAAGCCCGTGAGCTTCCTCTACCCGCTGGAGAACCGGGTCTGGGAGCGGGCCTACGTCGGCGCCGGCGTCGCGCTGTACGACACCCTCGCCTCGGTCACCGGGTCCAAGCGCGCCCTCCCGATGCACCGCCACCTGTCCCGCAAGGGCATGGAGCGCCTGTTCCCCGACCTGCGCCACGACGCCGCGATCGGCGCGGTCCGGTACTGGGACGCCAGCGTCGACGACGCCCGGCTCGTCGAGACCCTGGTCCGCACCTCGGTCAGCTATGGCGCGCACGCTGCGTCCCGCACGCAGGTGCTCGACCTGCAGACCACGACCGGCGGCGCCGTGACGGGTGCCGAGGTGGTGGACCTGGAGACGGGTGAGCACATCGACGTCCGGGCCCGGGCCGTCATCAACGCGACGGGTGTGTGGACGGAGCAGACCGAGTCGCTGGCGGGCGCCGAGGGCGGCCTGCGGGTGCTGGCCAGCAAGGGCGTGCACATCGTCGTGCCGCGCAGCCGCATCGCCGGCGACGTCGGGCTGATCCTGCAGACCGAGAAGTCGGTGCTGTTCATCATCCCGTGGTCGAGGTACTGGGTGATCGGCACCACGGACACCCCGTGGAAGCAGGAGCTGACGCACCCCGTCGCCACCAGCGCGGACATCGACTACGTCATCGAGCACGCCAACGCGGTGCTGTCCCGGCCGATCACGCGCGAGGACATCATCGGCACCTGGGCCGGCCTGCGCCCGCTGCTGCAGCCGCAGGTCAAGGCGGGCACCAGCAGCGCCAAGGTGTCGCGCGAGCACACGGTCGCCTCCCCCGCCCCTGGGTTCACGGTCATCGCCGGCGGCAAGCTCACCACTTACCGCGTGATGGCCAAGGACGCGGTCGACTTCGCGATCGGCAGCCGGGCCACCAGCCTCCCCTCCATCACGAACGACCTCCCGCTGGTCGGCGCCGAGGGGTTGCAGGTGTTCCAGCGGCAGGCGCGGGCGATCGGCCTGAAGTACGGGTGGACCAGGCCGCGCATGGATCACCTGCTGCACCGGTACGGGTCACTGGTGGGCGAGCTCATCGACCTCGTCGACGAGACGCCGTCGCTGGCCGAGCCGCTGAAGAACGCCGAGGCCTACATCGGCGCCGAGATCGTCTACGCGGCCAGTCACGAGGGTGCCCTGCACCTCGACGACGTGCTCATGCACCGCACCCGGCTCAACTACGAGCAGGCGGACAAGGGCGTCGGTGCCCTGGAGGAGATCGCGGACCTCGTCGCCCCGGTCCTCGGCTGGGACGCGCACCAGCGGAGCCAGGAGATCGAGGCGTACCGCGCGCGGTGCGAGGCCGAGGACGCCGCCGCGCTCGAGCTGGACGACGCCGAGGCCGAGAAGGTCCGGCTGCGGGCMGCCGACGTGTCGCCGATGCTCTCCGACGAGCCGGTCACCGCCGGCACCAAGCCCGGCTCGCCGCCCGGCCCGGGCTCCTCCGGTCCCGCCGGAACCTGAAACTCCCCGCGGTCCTCCGCGGGGCGCACGTGACAACGACGTCCGTCAGAAAGGGTCGACAGTGGACTACACAATGGGAGAGGTCTTCCTCTCCGAGGTTCTCGGCACCGGCATGCTCGTGCTGCTCGGTACCGGCGTCGTCGCTAACGTCATCCTGCCGAGGAACAAGGGGTTCGACGGCGGCTGGCTGCTCATCAACTTCGGATGGGGCCTCGCGGTCTTCGCGGGCGTCTATACCGCCTTCAAGTCGGGGGCACACCTCAACCCAGCAGTGACGATCGGCATCTGGGCCAGCGGCGCGGCCGACTTCGCGCCAGGGGTGCCGGTCACGGCAGCCAACGGCTTCCTCTACGTCACCGCACAAATGCTCGGCGCGGCAATCGGCGCCCTGCTCTGCTTCCTCGCCTACAAGAAGCACTTCGACGAGGACGCCGACGGCGCCACCAAGCTCGCCGTCTTCTCGACCGGTCCGGCGATCCGTTCGTACGCGTGGAACTTCATCACGGAGGTCATCGGCACGTTCGTGCTGGTCTTCGTCATCCTGGCGTTCGGCAAGACGCCCTCGGGTCTCGGCCCGCTCGCCGTCGCCCTGCTCGTGGTCGGCATCGGTGCCAGCCTCGGTGGCCCCACCGGCTACGCCATCAACCCTGCTCGTGACCTCGGTCCGCGCATCGCACACGCCCTCCTGCCCATCCGGGGCAAGGGCTCGAGCGACTGGGCGTACTCCTGGGTCCCGATCTTCGGCCCCCTCGTCGGTGGCGTCATCGGTGGCCTCGTGGCTGCCGCGTACATCTGACACCCGCCACCACACAGTCGACCCCGTCCGGACGGCGCGCCACCAGCCCCGGTGAGCGCCGTCCGGATCCCCAGAACCACCCGGAGGAATCTTCACCATGCCCGACACCAAGTACGTCCTTGCCATCGACCAGGGCACCACGAGCTCCCGCGCCATCGTCTTCGACCACTCCGGCCAGATCGTCGAGACCGGGCAGATCGAGCACGAGCAGATCTTCCCCCGCGCCGGCTGGGTGGAGCACAACGCGGAGGAGATCTGGAAGAACACCCGCGAGGTGGTGGGCCTCGCCCTCACCCGCGCCAACCTCACCTACAAGGACCTCGCCGCGGTCGGCATCACCAACCAGCGCGAGACGGCGGTCGTCTGGGACCGGACCACGGGCAAGCCCGTCTACAACGCGATCGTCTGGCAGGACACCCGCACGCAGAAGATCGCCGACGAGCTGGGGGCGCTCGGGGGCGGCGCCGACCGGTACAAGGACAAGGTCGGCCTGCCGCTGGCCACCTACTTCTCGGGCCCGAAGGTCAAGTGGATCCTCGACAACGTCGAGGGCGCCCGGGAGAAGGCCGAGGCCGGCCAGCTGGCGTTCGGCAACACCGACTCGTGGGTGCTGTGGAACATGACCGGCGGGGTCGACGGCGGCGTGCACGTCACCGACCCGACCAACGCGTCGCGGACCATGCTGATGAACCTCGACACGCTGACGTGGAACGAGGACATCGCCAACGACATGACCATCCCGCTGTCGATGCTCCCCGAGATCCGGTCGTCCTCCGAGGTCTACGGGGTCGGCCGCGAGGGCGGCATGGTCCCGGGCGTCCCGATCGCCGGCATCCTCGGCGACCAGCAGGCGGCCACCTTTGGGCAGGCGTGCTTCGAGGTCGGCATGGCCAAGAACACCTACGGCACCGGCAACTTCATGCTCATCAACACGGGCACGACGCCGGTCCCGTCGAAGAACGGCCTGCTGACGACGGTCTGCTACAAGATCGGCGACCAGCCGACCGTGTACGCGCTCGAGGGCTCGATCGCCGTGAGCGGCTCGCTCGTGCAGTGGCTGCGCGACAACCTCGGCATCATCTCCTCGGCACCCGAGATCGAGGAGCTGGCCAAGACCGTCGACGACAACGGCGGCGCGTACTTCGTGCCGGCGTTCTCGGGCCTGTTCGCGCCGTACTGGCGGTCCGACGCCCGCGGCGCCCTCGTCGGGCTCACGCGGTACGTCAACAAGGGCCACATCGCCCGGGCCGCGCTCGAGGCGACGGCGTTCCAGACCCGCGAGGTCCTGGACGCCATGAATGCCGACTCGGGCGTCGACCTGACCGAGCTCAAGGTGGACGGCGGCATGGTCCAGGACGAGCTGCTCATGCAGTTCCAGGCGGACATCCTCGGCGTCGCCGTGGTCCGGCCGAAGGTCGCGGAGACCACCGCCCTGGGCGCTGCCTATGCGGCCGGCATCGCCGTCGGGTTCTGGAACGGCGAGCAGGACGTCATCGACAACTGGGCCGAGGACAAGCGTTGGGAGCCGGCGATGGCCGACGACGAGCGCGACCGGCAGTACCGGAACTGGAAGAAGGCCGTCACCAAGACCTTCGACTGGGTCGACGACGACGTGAGCTGACGTCCGATCGACGGGCGAGGGCCGGGGTGCGACGAGGCGCCCCGGCCCTCGTCGCGTCAGTCGTCGGCGGGAGCGGCGTGCACGCCGTGCGCCGCGTGGGTGCCGTGGTGGGCGTCGTCGGGCACCTGGTCGACCGGCGCGGCGGCCGCGTGCGAGCCGGCCTGGTCCAGCGCTGCCCCCTCGATGTCCACGTTCGGGATGATCCTGTCCAGCCAGCGAGGCAGCCACCAGGCCGACGCGCCCAGCAGGGTCATGGCGGCCGGGATCATGGTCATCCGGACCACGAGGGCGTCGAAGAGGATGCCGATGGCCAGCGCGAACGCGATCGGGCCGATCTGCGCCGAGCCGCTGAACACGAAGCTCGAGAACACCGAGATCATGATCAGCGCCGCGGCCAGCACCACGCGGGCGCCGTGGGCGAAGCCGAGCCGGACCGAGGTCGTCGGATCGGCGCCGTGCACGTGCTCCTCGCGCATCCGGGACACCAGGAACACCTGGTAGTCCATGGCCAGCCCGAACAGCACGCCCACCAGCAGGATCGGCAGGAAGCTCAGCAGCGGACCCGTCGAGTCGACGTTGAACACCGACGACAGCCAGCCCCACTGGAACACGGCGGTCGTCGCCCCGAACGCGGCGGCGATCGTCAGCAGGAAGCCGAGCACGGCGGTGACCGGGACCAGCAGCGACCGGAACGCGACCAGCAGCAGCACGATCGCGAGCCCGACGACGATGAGCAGGAACAGCGGGAACGCGGCGGCCAGCTTCTCCGTGATGTCGATGTTGGCGGCGGACGCACCGGTCACCCAGAGCTGGGTGCCGGTGCTCTCCTCGAGCGCCGGGCGGGCGTCGCGGATCGCGTGCACCAGGTCGGCGGTCTCCTCCGAGTCCGGCGCGCCGGTCGGGATGACGACGACGAGCGCGGCCTTGGCCCCCTCGCTGGCGCCAGGCGCGGCGATGGGCGCCGCGTAGGCGACGTCCGGGAGGGCGGAGACCGTCGCGGTCACGGACTCGACGGCCGCGGGCAGCGCGGACGGGTCCTCCTGCGCGTCGACGAGCACGACGAGCGGGCCGTTGAAGCCGGGGCCGAATCCCTCGGCGAGCATCTCGAACGCGCGGCGGTCGCCCGAGCCCTCGGGCTCGCGGCCCGCGTCGGGCAGGCCGAGCCGCAGGCTCAGGGCCGGGATCGCGATCGTGAGCAGGAGCGCAGCGCCGAGGACCAGCGTGATGATCGGGTGCGTCGTGACGAACGCACCCCAGCGGTTGCGCGCCTCGCGGGAGTGCTCGGCCTGCCGCATCGCGCGACCCTTCGGCCGCAGGCGCTCGCCGGCGAAGCCCATGAGGGCGGGGAGCAGCGTGACGGCGACGAGCACGGCGATGACGACGGTCGCGGCGGCGGCGAGGCCCATGGCGGCGAGGAACGGGATGCCCGTGATCGTCAGGGCGGCGAGGGCGATGACCACGGTCGTGCCGGCGAACACGACCGCGCTGCCGGCGGTGCCGACGGCGTGCCCCGCCGACTGCAGCGGGTCCATCCCGTCGGCCAGCTGCTGGCGATGCCGAGACAGGAGGAAGAGGGCGTAGTCGATGCCGACGGCGAGGCCGAGCATGAGCGCGAGCGTCAGGGTCGACGACGAGATGTCGGTGATCCCGGACAGCGACAGCACACCGGCGACGCCGATGCCGACGCCCAGCAGGGCTGTGAGGATCGGCATGCCGGCCGCGAGGAGCGACCCGAACGTCACCACGAGCACCACGAGGGCGACGACGAGTCCGAGGGCCTCGGTCGGACCGGCCAGCTTGAGCGGCTCGGTGAACGGGCCACCCGCCAGCGCCACCTCGTAGCCGTCGGCCTCGAGGCTCGACTTTGCGGTCTCGAGGGTGTCGGTCGTGGCCGTCGGGACGTCATCGGCCGCGACCGTGAACTGTACGTCGACGTACATGACGCTGCCGTCGGGGGCGACGGCCTGGCTGGACACCGGGTCGGACATGCCGGCGACGTCCTCAGCGTCGGCCACGGGCGCCAACGCGGTCATGACGTCCTGGATGCCGGTGCCGGTGAGGAACGACTCGCCCTCGGGCGCAGCGACGACGACGCGGGAGCTCGCCGGCTTTGTCGAGTCCTGCGCGTCCGCCGCGTTGTTGCCGCCGACGCCCGCGGCCTGGGTGCCCAGCCGCTCGGCGACGAGCGCCTGCGCGCGGTCGGACTCGGTGCCCGGGATCGAGAACGTGTTCGACAGGTGGAGCCCGGACGCAACCGCGCCGAGCCCCGCGGCGGTCAGGATCACCAGCCAGGTGATCAGCACGATCCAACGGTGCCGGTAGCTTCCCCGGCCCAGACGGTCCAGCACGCGTGCCATGTTCACTCCTTGGTCGACCGGTGCAGGTTACCCGACGAGTGTTGGTTATACGTCGGTGGCAAGATGGGGTGCGTGACCATCCAGGACGAGGGCGCCCGCGTCGACCCCCGGGTCCTGCGCACGCGCCGCCTGCTCCAGGATGCCCTGCTGGCACTCGCCAGGGAACGCAGTCTCGACGAGATCACCGTCGCCGACGTCGCCGACCGCGCGACCGTGAACCGGAGCACGTTCTACCAGCACTACCCCGACACTGACACGCTGCTGGCGGACGCGCTCGACGCGCAGGCCGCGCTCGTCGGCGCGGACCTCACCCAGATCCATCCCGGTGCGGCGGCCGACGACGCCCCGGACGTGCTGGTCCGGTACGCCTCCCACGTCGCCGAGAACGTCGCCCTCTACCGCTGCGCGCTGGGCGAGCACGGCTCGCCCGTCGCGGTGGCCCGCCTGCGCCGGCGCATCGAGGCGCTCGCGCTCGAGGGCCTCCAGCTGCACGGCTCCCCTCCCGCGCTCGCCTCCCTGCCCCGGCCGATCGCCGCGGCCGCGCTGGCGGGGTCCGTCATCGGGGTCCTCGTCGCGTGGCTGGATCGCGATCCGCTCCCCCCGGCCCACGACGCCGCGTCCTGGGCGTGGTCGGCGGTCAGCGGCTGGCCCCCGGAGCGCTGACCGCGCCGCTCGCCCCCATCGGTAGCGTCCGCAGATTCGCGCGTCCCGACGACCGAAAGTGCGGACGCAACGCGGACGGACTCGCAACGTCCGCAGATTCGCGGGTCCCGACGACCGGATGTGCGGACGTCGCTGGTTCGTGGAGGGTCAGCTGAAGTAGGCGCCGCCGTTGATGTCGAGAACCGTGCCCGTGACGAACGCCGCGCCGTCCGAGGCGAGGTACACGACGGCTTCGGCGATGTCGTCGGCGGCGCCCGCCCGGTTCAGTGGCGACGCGGCCACCGCGGCCCGCTGTGCCGGCTCGGGCGTGTGCGCCGCGTGCAGGGGGGTGCCGGCGACGAAGCCGGGCGCGACGACGTTCACGGTGATCCGCCGCGGCCCGAGCTCGCGGGCCAACGCCCGGCTGAATCCCTCGAGGGCAGCCTTCGCGGTCGAGTACGCGACCATCCCGGTGCCGCCGCCGCTGCGGGCCGCCTGCGCGCCGACGGTGATGATCCGGCCCCCGTCGGGCATGACCGCGAGCGCGGCCCGGGTGACGTAGAACGCCGACGACAGGTTGAGGTCGAGCACGCCGTGCCAGTGGGCGTCGTCCATCGCCGCGACGTTGCGGCGCTCGACGGGACCACCCACGTTGTTGACCAGGATGTCGATGCCGCCGCCGAGCGCGCCCGCCGCGTCGCTGATCGCCTTGTCCACGTCCCAGCTGCGCCGGGCGTCCACCTGGAACGACGCCGCGATGTGGCCCTCGCCCTTGATCTCGGCGACGACGTCGGTGGGGTCGTGCGACAGGTACGTGATCGCCACGTCGGCACCCGCCCGGGCCAGCGCGAGCGCGGCTGCGCGCCCGATCCCCGAGGCTCCGCCCGTGACGAGCGCGCGACGGCCGGTGAGCGCTTGCTCCACCTTCTCAACCTCCTGTGGCTGGGCGTTGTGCGCACCGTACGGGAGCGGTTCGCCCTGCTCAACACCGGGATGTCCGAATCATCCGGATGCAGGCATGTCGTCGGCGCCCGGTAACGTCCTGCCCCATGCGTCTGGCCACCTGGAACATCAACTCGATCCGTGCCCGCACCGACCGCGCGGTCGCCTTCCTGGAGCGGACGGGCGTCGAGGTCCTGGCCCTGCAGGAGACCAAGGTCAAGGACGAGCAGTTCCCGCGGGAGGCGTTCGAGGCGCTCGGCTACGAGGTGGCCACCAGCGGGTTCTCCCAGTGGAACGGCGTCGCCATCGTCAGCAAGGTCGGCATCGAGGACGTCGAGGTCGGGTTCCCGGGCATGCCGACGTGGGGCGACCCCGCGGCGGCGGAGGCCCGGGCGCTCGGCGCCACGTGCGGCGGCGTGCGGGTGTGGAGCCTGTACGTGCCGAACGGGCGTGAGGTCGACGACCCGCACTACGCCTACAAGCTCGACTGGCTCGGTCGGCTGCGCGACGCCGCTGCGGGCTGGCTGGCCGCCGACGCCGAGGCGCAGGTGGCCCTCGTCGGCGACTGGAACATCGCGCCGCTCGACACCGACGTGTGGGACATCAACTTCTTCGCCGGGCGCACGCACGTGACGCCGGCCGAGCGCGACGCCTTCACCGCGATCGGGGGCGCCGGGTACACCGAGGTGTCGCGCGTGCACATCCCGGCCGAGCACACCTACACGTACTGGGACTACCAGCAGCTGCGGTTCCCCCGGAACGAGGGCATGCGCATCGACCTCACCTACGCGACGCCCGCGCTGGCCGCCCGCGTGACCGGCGTGACCATCGAGCGCAACGAGCGCAAGGGCAAGGCACCGTCCGACCACGTGCCGGTCGTGCTCGAGATCGCCGACTGACGGCCCCGGGCGCTCTCGGGTGATGTCGGTGGAAAGACCGGTCGGCGCGGGGGCGCCGTGGGCTAGGTTGCGCGCATGAGCAACGAGCCTGGGGGGCCGGCTCCGGTTCCCGACCCCTACGCCGTCCCCGCGCCGGCCGCCTCCCCGGTTCCGCCGAGCGGMTCGCAGCCGGCGGCCGGCGGCCAGGCGCCGGTGCCGCCGTACGGCGCGCAGGTCCCGCCCGCGCAGCCCGGTCCGTACGGCCCTCCCGCGCCCGACCCGTACGGTGCTCCCGCAGCCGGTCCGTACGGCGCTCCGGCGCCCGGTCCGTACGGCGCTCCGGCGCCCGGTCCGTATGGTGCTCCCCAGCCTGCCGCGCCCGCGTACGGCGCGCCCGAGTACGGAGCCCCTCAGTACGGCGCGCCCCAGTTCGGGGCGCCTCAGTACGGCGCACCTCCGTACGGCGCGGCGCAGTACGGGGCGCCCGGCTACGACCAGCCGCAACCTCCGTACGGCACACAGCTCTACGGCTACGGCCAGCCGTACGTCACGCCGCCCACCGAGGGCATGGCCATCGCCTCGTTCGTCACCAGCACCGCCGGGCTGCTCTTCCTCGGCGGTCTGCCTGGCCCGGTCGGTCTCGGGCTCGGCATCGCGGCGCTGCGCCGCATCAGGGTCTCCGGCAAGGCGGGCCGCGGGTGGGCCATCGCGGGCATCATCATCGGCGCCGTCGGGATCCTGTGGCTGCTCGCGATCGTCGCCTACATCGTCGTCGTCGCGCTGG
This sequence comes from Cellulomonas sp. P1_C4, assembly GCF_056406355.1. Classification (NCBI taxonomy): domain Bacteria; kingdom Bacillati; phylum Actinomycetota; class Actinomycetes; order Micrococcales; family Cellulomonadaceae; genus Cellulomonas; species Cellulomonas sp. P1_C4. Next base: position 93,197 of record NZ_JBFUAI010000002.1, read on the forward strand.
TCCTCGGGAGCGCCATCAGCTCGTCGGGCGGCTGGGACGAGGTCCAGCAGGGGATCGACGAGGGCACGGACGGGTCGACGGGGACGGACGGCGGCTCCCAGCTTCCCGACTTCACGCTGCGCACCGACCTGACCACGGGCACGTGCCTGACCACCTACGCGGCGACGTACGACATGAGCGACACCGAGCCCGTCGGCTGCGAGGTCCCCCACGACGCCGAGGTCGTCGGGCTGATCCCGATGTCCGCCCCGGTGAGCCTGGATGCCGAGGACGAGAACGACCCGGCGTACTGGGACGCCTGGGACGCCTGCGACCAGCTCACCGAGGGACTGCTGCCCGACTACTTCTCGTCCGGCGACGTCAGCCTGTACTACCCCCACCCGGACGACTTCGCCGCCGGCAGCACGGACGCGTACTGCGTCTACTACGGCGACGAGCCCGGCATGACCGGGTCGGCGACGGCCGGGACGCTCCAGCTGTCCGGCGCGGGGACGGCATCCTGAGCAGTAGCAGCCAGGCCTACTCCTACCCCGAGCCGCACTACGCGCCCGGGTGGGTCCCCCCGCGCCCGCCGCTCGAGCCGACGGCCGTCTGGTCGCTGGTCACCGGCCTGCTCGGGCTCGGGCCGGTCGCGCTGGTGCTGGCCGCCGTCGCCCTGCGCAGGATCCGTGCCCGGCACACGCGCGGCCGCGGTCTGGCGATCGCGGGCGGGGTGCTCGGGGTCCTCGGGACGGTAGCCCTGGCCGCCGTCGGCACGGTCCTCGTGCTCACCTCGATGGCCACCCGCCCTCTGCCCGCCGACGTGCCCGCGACCCGGAGCGCGCACGCGCAGCAGCTGGTGACGGGCAACTGCCTCTCGGACATCCCCGGCAACGGCCCGGTGGACTCGGTCCGCGTGGTCCCGTGCGCCGATCCGCACGTGGCGCAGGTGATCACCGAGTACCGGTTCGCCGACGACGCCGTGTGGCCCGGTCAGCAATCGGCCGACGCCCGCGTCGCGCGCGCGTGCGTGCTCGACGACGCGGAGGTCACCGGCGGGGTCCGGACCGTGACGTGGTCGCCGACCGAGCGCTCGTGGGCCGACGGCGACCGCCTCGGCTTGTGCCTGGCCGTCGTCGACGGCGGGAAGGTCACGGGCTCGTTCCTCGACGGGACCGCGACGCTCCCCTGACCCGACCCGACACTTACCACGCGGTAGGAATTGGGTTATGGTGGCGGACGACGAACCCCGCCGAGGAAGGTGCCCCGCAATGTCGCAGGTCTTCGATGTCGAACGCGTGCTGGCTCAGCTGACCCTGGAGGAGAAGGCGTCGCTGACGTCCGGCTCCGACTTCTGGCACACGCAGGGCGTCGAGCGCGCCGGGGTGCCCGCCGTCATGGTGACCGACGGCCCGCACGGCCTGCGCAAGCAGGCGGAGGACGCCGACCACCTCGGCCTCGGCAACTCGGTGCCGGCCACGTGCTTCCCCACCGCCGCCGCGCTCGGCTCGTCGTGGGACGTCGACCTGGTCACCCGCGTCGGCGAGGCGCTCGGACGGGAGACCCGCGCCAACGACGTCGCCGTGCTGCTGGGCCCGGGCGTCAACATCAAGCGCACCCCGCTCGGCGGCCGCAATTTCGAGTACGTCTCGGAGGACCCGGTGGTCGCGGGCGAGGTGGCCACGGCGATCGTCCGCGGCATCCAGAGCCAGGGCGTCGGCACATCGCTCAAGCACTTCGCGGCCAACAACCAGGAGTCCGACCGCATGCGCGTCTCGGCCGAGGTGGACGAGCGCACCCTGCGCGAGATCTACCTGCCGGCGTTCGAGCGCGTGGTGAAGAACGCGCAGCCGTGGACCGTGATGTGCGCGTACAACAAGGTCAACGGCACGTACGCGTCGCAGAACCACTGGCTGCTCACCGAGATCCTGCGTGACGAGTGGGCCTTCGAGGGCCTCGTCGTCTCCGACTGGGGCGCCGTGCACGACCGCGTGCCCGCGCTGGCCGCAGGGCTCGACCTGCAGATGCCCGCCGCGGGTCCGCGTCCCGACGAGGAGGTCGTGGCCGCCGTCCGCGCAGGCTCGCTCGACGAGGCCGTGCTCGACGTCGCCGCGCGCCGGGTGCTCGACCTCATCGCCAAGGCGCTGCCCGGCATCGAGGCGGACGACTCCTTCGACGTCGACACCCACCACGAGCTCGCTCGCGAGGCCGCCGCCGCGGGGTCCGTGCTGCTGAAGAACGACGGTGGTCTCCTGCCGCTGGCCTCGACCGACGGCGTCGCGGTGATCGGCGAGTTCGCCCGCACGCCGCGCTACCAGGGCGCCGGCTCGTCGCAGGTGAACCCGACGCGGCTCGACGTCCCGCTCGACGCGCTGCGGGCGGCCGGGGGTGCCTTCCCGTTCGCGGCCGGCTTCACCATCGCGGGCGGGCCGGACGGTTCCGACGACGACCTCCTGGTCGAGGCCGTGGACGTGGCACGCGCCGCGCAGACTGTCGTGGTGTTCCTCGGCCTGCCCGGCCCCGACGAGTCCGAGGGCTACGACCGCCCCCGCCTCGGCCTGCCCGACAACCAGGTCGCGGTCCTGCGCGCGATCGCCGAGGTCAACCCCCGGGTGGTCGTCGTGCTCGCCAACGGCTCGGCCGTCAGTGTCACCGGCTGGCGGGACCTCGCCCCGGCGATCCTCGAGACGTGGCTCGGCGGTCAGGCGGGCGGCTCGGCCGTCGCCGACCTCCTGCTCGGCGTCCGCAGCCCGTCCGGCAAGCTCACCGAGACGATCCCCCACCGCCTCGAGGACACCCCGGCGTTCGGCAACTTCCCCGGCGAGGCCGGCGTCGTCCGCTACGGCGAGGGCGTGCTCGTCGGCTACCGCTGGTACGACACCCGCGCCATGGACGTCGCCTACCCGTTCGGGCACGGCTTGTCGTACACGACGTTCGCCTACGGGGACGTGACGGCCACGGCCGACGGGACCGACGTCACCGTGACCGCGACCGTCACGAACACCGGTTCGGTTGCCGGTGCCGAGGTGGTCCAGGTCTACGTCGGCGACCCGCAGGCCGCCGTGCTGCGCCCCACGCGCGAGCTCAAGGCGTTCGCCAAGGTCGCCCTCGAGCCCGGGGAGTCGCGCGAGGTCACGTTCTCCCTGACCGGCCGCGACCTCTCGTACTGGCACCCCGGCCTGCACCGCTGGGTGGTCGAGGGCGGCGAGTTCGTGATCGAGGTCGGGGCGTCGTCCCGCGACATCCGCGGGTCCGTCACGCTGGACGTCGAGGGCGAGCCGCTCTGGGGCGAGCTGACGCCGATGTCGACCATCGAGGAGTGGTTCGCGCACCCCGTCGGCGGACCGCTGCTCCAGGCCGCGCTGGTGCCGCCCGCCGACATGGGCCCGCTCGACGACACCATGCAGGCGATGATCATGCAGATGCCGGCCAAGGTGATCGCCGACTTCGGGCTGGGCGGCTTCGACCGCGAGGCGCTCGACATCCTCGTCGCCAAGGTCGCCGCGGGCTGACCCCCCGAGACCGTCGCGTCGCCGCGAGAACGGCACCGCACAGTGCCGTTCTCGCGGCGATCTGCCGTTCTCAACCCTGGGACACTCGCTCCATGGACCTCGACGCGGTGCTCGTAGGGCTGGACGCGGCCGGGGTCTGGCTCGATCCCGGGCTGACCGACGACGAGGTCGCGGACGTCGAGCGCCGGTTCGGGTTCACGTTCTGCGCCGACCACCGCGCGCTGCTCACGCTCGCGGTGCCCATCGGCGACGGCTGGCCGGACTGGCTGGACGACGACGAGGCGCCGCTGCGCGACCGGTTGGCCTGGCCCGTCGACGGGGTCGTGCACGACGTCCTGCACGCCGACTTCTGGCCGGCGTCCTGGGGACCCCGGCCCGACGACGAGCGCGAGGCGGCGGCCCGTCGATACCTCGAGCGGGTCCCGACGATGGTCCCGGTGTACTCGCACCGCTTCCTGCCCAGTGCCCCGGCCCCCTCGGGGACGCCGGTCTTCTCGATCTACGGGACGGACGTCATCCACTACGGCTCCGACCTCGCCGACTACCTCGCCCGCGAGTTCCTCCACCGGTCCTCACCGGTCCCGACGCAGGACGGGTCACGCCGCGTCCCGTTCTGGTCCGACCTCGTCGACGGCATCGACCCGGCGCAGATGTGAGCCGCTGAGCTCAGCCGCTCGGTCGAGCCCCGCACCTGCAGCCCACCAGCTCGTGACTCCGAGTCGACCTCGTGAGCTGCAACCGGCGAGCTCGACTCGGAGTCACGAGCTCGGCGCCGGCCTCAGTCCGTGAGCAGCGCCGTGAACTGGGCGCGCAGCGCGGTCGCCATGTCGGGCCGGCTGTCCGGGGTGTCGGCGGTGAGCAGCCACTGGATCTGCATGCCGTCCATCGCCGCGACGGTGAGGCGGGCGGCGGTCAGCGGGTCGATCCCGGGCCGGAGCTTCCCCAGGTCGCGCCAGCGCTCGAACTCGGTCGCGGTCAGGGCGAGCACCCGGCGGTAGCGGTCCTGGAAGTACGCGTGCGCCGGGTGGTCGGGGGACGTGGCCTCGGCGGACAGCGTCGCGAACAGCTCGACGATGCCCGGGCGGGCGGCGTTGCGCTCGATGAGCAGCGACATGCTGTCGAAGTAGTCGTGGCCCGCGGCGACGTCGGCCGCGAACAGCGCCTCGTCGATCTCGTCGCGACGCGTCAGGACGGCCTCGAGCAGCGCCGCCTTGCTCGGGAAGTGGTGCAGCAGCCCGGGGTGGGAGATGCCGACGCGGGAGGCCACCTCGCGCAGTGACGCGGTGTGGTACCCGACCTCGCCGAACAGCTGCATGGCCGCGTCGAGGATCTCCTCGCGCGTCGCGCGCCCCTTGGCGTAGCCGCCCGAGCGCGGGGACGACGGCGTCGATGCGGTCGTGACCTCGGTCGTCATGGCGACAGGATCGCACGACGGCGCCAATTCCGACCAGATGGTAACTTCCTTCCTTACCCGGTGGTCGGGATTCAAGGACGCTCCAACCCCGGCGCGATGGCACCTGCCATCCTGGCCGCCGGTACCACCCTGCCGATGGGTGAGTACCCACGTGGTACCTGTTCGGCGCGTCGTCGCGCTGGCGGGCGCCCTGCTCGTCTACCGGATCAAGGGAGTGCGCTGAGCATGACGAGGACGAACGAGACGCTGGCTTACCAGGACCCGTCCAGGACGGTCGCCGAGCGCGTCGAGGATCTGCTCGGCCGCATGACGCTCGAGGAGAAGGCCGGCCAGCTCTTCCAGCACATGATCACGGCCGGGCCCCTGGAGGAGAGCGACCCGATCTTCGGCCTGCCATCGGCGCAGGAGTACGTCCACGGCAAGCACATGACGCACTGGAACCTGCTGGGTGTGCCGGGCAGCGCTCGCGAGATCGCCGAGTGGCACAACCGCCTCCAGGCCCTGCTGGAGACGACGCGCCTCGGCATCCCCGCGACGATCGCCACCGACCCCCGCCATGCGTTCACCGACAACCCCGGGACGGCGCTGCTGTCCGGCCCGTTCTCGCAGTGGCCGGAGACGCTGGGCCTGGCGGCGACGCGCGACGAGGCGCTCACGGAGCAGCACGCCGACATCGCGCGGCAGGAGTACCTGGCCGTGGGCCTGCGCACCGCGCTGCACCCGCAGGTCGACCTGGCCACCGAGCCGCGCTGGGCCCGCGCCAACGGCACGTTCGGCGAGGACGGCGAGCTGACCGGCCGCATGGGTGCCGCGTACGTGCGCGGCTTCCAGGGTCCCGACTTCGGGGTGGACAGCGTCTCGACGATGACCAAGCACTTCCCCGGCGGTGGCCCGCAGAAGGACGGCGAGGACCCGCACTTCGCCTACGGCCGCGAGCAGGTCTATCCGGGCGGCCGGTTCGCCGAGCACCTCGAGCCGTTCAAGGCGCTGCTGGCCGCCGGGACGCGGCAGATGATGCCGTACTACGGCATGCCGGTCGGGCTGCCGGGGATCCCCGAGGTCGGGTTCGGCTTCAACAAGCCGATCCTGGACCTCCTGCGGGAGGACCTCGGCTTCGACGGCATCATCTGCACCGACTGGGGCCTGGTGTCCGACGCCGAGGTGTTCGGGCAGCCGTTCCCGGCGCGCGCATGGGGCGTCGAGCACCTGTCCGTCGAGGACCGCGTGGCGTTGATCCTCGAGGCCGGCGCCGACCAGCTGGGCGGCGAGTTCTGCCCGGAGGTCGTGGTGTCGCTGGTGCGTTCCGGACAGGTCTCCGAGGACCGCATCGACCAGTCGGTCCGCCGGCTCCTGCGGGAGAAGTTCCTGCTCGGGCTCTTCGACGAGCGCCGGTACGTGGACGTCGAGGCGGCATCGGCCATCGTCGGCAACGACGACTTCCGCGCGGCCGGGATCGCGGCCCAGTCCGCCGCGGTGACCGTCCTGACCAACGACGGCATCCTCCCCCTCGCGCCCGGCCTGCGGATCTACGCCGAGGGTTTCGACGGCACCGTCGACGACCCCGCCGACGCCGACGTCGCGATCCTGCGGCTCAGGGCGCCCTACGAGCAGCGCGGGCCCGGGTTCGAGGCCTTCTTCCACGCCGGCTCGCTGGACTTCCCCGCCGACGAGATCGCGCGGATCACCGCAATCGCGTCGGTGGTGCCGACGATCCTCGACGTCTACCTCGACCGGCCCGCGATCCTCACGCCGCTGGTGGAGACGGCCGCGGCGGTCGTCGTGAACTTCGGTGCCGGCGACGGCCCGCTGCTCGACGCGCTCGCCGGGGCGGCCCGCGGAAGGCTGCCGTTCGACCTCCCCCGGTCGATGGCCGCGGTCGAGGCGTCCCGCGAGGACGTCCCCTTCGACACCGCCGACCCGCTGTTCCGGTTCGGGCACGGGCTGACGGTCTGACGTCCGCGATGGGTAGTGTCCGCACATGCACCGCCGCGTCGACCTCGCCCCGGTCGAGCTCCTCGAGGACGACGAGCTCGAGCCGCAGGACGACGCCGCGCCCACCCGCACGAGGCGCCGGTGGTGGCTGCTCGCGGTCCCCGTCGCGGTCGTCGGGCTCGCGCTCGGCACGCAGCAGCTGATCGACGCCCGAGAGCGCGCCGCCGACGCGCGGATAGCAGCGCTGCCCGGCGTCATCGAGCCGGTCGGCGGCCGGCTCGAGACCGTCTGGCAGAGCGACCCCGGCACCGGTGCCCTCGCGTGGGGCGGGGTCGCGCACGACGCCCTGCACGGCGTGCTCGTCGGCCCCGACGGCTCGCTCACCTACACGGCGCTCGACCTCGAGACGGGGGCCCGGGCGTGGTCGACCACGCTGCGCGGCCCCGACCCGGCGTTGACCGACCCGCTGAACGGCACGACGACCGGCTGCCGGACCACCGCGCACGACCGTGCGGTCTGCCTGGTGACCGACGGCTACCAGCGCTTCTCCGACACCGCCGACGACACCGGTCGACCGGCCACGCAGGCGCACGTCGTCGTGCTCGATCTGGCCGACGGACGCGTGCTGGCCGACCACCCGGTCGCCCCGGTGGACACGCTCGCCGTCCTGCCCGACCTGGTGGCCACGGCGGAGGTCGACGACCAGCAGCGGCTCGTCGTGGTCGCCCGCGACCCGATGACCGGCGACGAGCTCTGGCGCTTCCGCGACGACCAGCCATGGCGGGACAGGGGCGACGGCCCGGCGGCCCTGGGCGAGGCCGGGGACGTGATCGTCGTCTACAACCGGCCCAGCGGCCCGCTCGTCCTGACCGCCGACGGCGATCGGCTCGAGCCGGACGAGAGCACCGACACGTGGGCGACCACCCCGGAGGGGTGGCTCACGTGGTCGCGTCCGAACCCCGACGGCGGCGACAAGCTGGTGCACGTGCTGCGCCCCGGCGAGCCGCCGCTCGAGGTCACCGGCGACCTGCTGCGCCGGACCGTCGACGACGGCAGCGTGCCCGGCCTCGAGGTGACCACCGGCATCACGACCCGCGGGTGGGACGGGCGCACCGGCAAGCAGCTCTGGCAGGCGGACGTCGTCGTGGCCAGGAACGCGGGCGACCAGGTGATGGTGCTGCAAGGGCGGGTCTATCTGCCGACGGTCGACGCCGTGGTCGCCCTGGACGGGCGCGACGGGACCGTCGTGTGGAGCACCCCCCGCTCGCCGTCGACGACGGGCGGGGAGCTGCTCACCGACGGACGCCACCTGCTCCTGGTGCAGTCACCTCTCGACCCCTCCGGCACCGGCGACCTCCTGGTCATGGACCGGCGCAACGGCACCGCCCTGCGCCGCACCCCGCTGCCTGCCGGCACCACGTCCGCGTTCGTCGCCGGCCACCGGCTCATCAGCGGGCAGGGCACGCAGGTCGTCGGGATCGGCTGAAGCACCACCACGACCGCTTGGCTGGGACATGGGAGGCCCGACTCCTAGATGCGAGGAGTCGGGTCTCCGTGGAGCTCTTGAGCCTGGCGTCAGCGACGTGCTCGACCTGGCGCAGTCGGCCGCGCACCCAGAAGCAGCCTTCGCCTGGCCCTGGAACGCTCACGACCGCGAAACGCGCGTCGGCTGGGGGAATCTTCTGTCGAGACGCCGCCACCACTGCCCGGCGCTCCCTTGGCCACCCGCTCAACGCGGGTAATTTCGCTCTCTAGCCGCTCGACCATGCGGCGGAGGCCTTCGACTTCCGCTGCGACCTCAATCGCGCCCTGGAGTTCCTCAACGGTCGTTGCTGCTTGCCATTCCGCTCCATCCAAGCGAGCATTCAGATTGGCTAGTTCGGTCCTCGTCTCCGCGAGCTCGGCGATTGCACCGGAGAGCTCGGCACCGTGACGGTTCGCCCGCCTCACCAAGTCGCCCACATGTCCAGCGACATCGGTCACGCGTGAGCGAACATCGTCGATCGCATTGGCCGAGGTCCCCAACGCTTGTCGCAACTCATCCAAGGCTGCGACTTGCCGAACTCGATCGCTGACGACGCTGAGCGATGTGGCACCGCGCTCCGCGTCGACCACGATGGTGTCGCCGTCGTGGACCTGCCCGGAGAGCAGCTGGCGGGCCAGCCGGTCGCCGATCTCGCGCTGCACCAGCCTCCGCAACGGCCGCGCGCCGTAGGCCGGGTCGTACCCCTCGAGCGCGAGCCACTCGCGCGCGGCGGGCGAGACCTCGAGCGTCAGCCGGCGGTCCGTCAGTCGACGGGCCAGCAGCGCCACCTGCAGGTCCACGATGTGCCCGATCTCGTCGAGCGACAGCGGGTCGAACAGCACCACGTCGTCGAGCCGGTTGAGGAACTCGGGCTTGAACGAGGTGCGGACCGCGGACATGACCGCGTCACGCTTCTCGTCGTCGGAGAGCAGAGGGTCCACCAGGTACTGCGAGCCGAGGTTGGACGTGAGCACCAGGATCACGTTGCGGAAGTCGACGGTGCGCCCCTGGCCGTCCGTGAGCCGGCCGTCGTCGAGGACCTGCAGCAGCACGTCGAACACCTCGGGGTGCGCCTTCTCCACCTCGTCGAGCAGCACCACGGAGTACGGCCGGCGACGGACGGCCTCGGTGAGCTGCCCGCCCTCCTCGTACCCGACGTACCCGGGAGGGGCGCCGACGAGCCGGGCCACCGAGTGCTTCTCGGCGTACTCCGACATGTCGATGCGCACCATGGCGCGCTCGTCGTCGAACAGGAAGTCCGCGAGCGCCTTGGCCAGCTCGGTCTTGCCGACGCCGGTCGGCCCGAGGAACAGGAAGCTGCCCGTCGGGCGGTCGGGGTCGGAGATGCCGGCCCGGGCGCGTCGGACGGCGTCGGACACGGCGGCGACGGCGGGACGCTGGCCGATGAGCCGCTCCCCGAGGACCTCCTCCATGCGCAGCAGCTTGGCGGTCTCCCCCTCGAGCAGCCGCCCGGCGGGGATGCCGGTCCACTGCGCGACCACCTCGGCGACCTCGTCGGGACCGACCTTCTCGGCGATCATCGGCGGGCCGTCGGGTGCGACGTCGGCCGACGCCTCCTCGGCCTCGGCGACTGAGATCTGCTCCTGCAGCGCGGGGATCTCGCCGTACAGGATGCGCGCGGCCTTCTCGTTCTCGCCCTCGCGCAGCAGCCGCTCGGCGTCCGTGCGCAGCGTGTCGAGCCGCGCCTTGAGGTCGCCGACCAGGTTGTGCCCGGCCTTCTCCTTCTCCCACCGTGCGGTGAGCGATGCGAGGTCCTCGCGCCGGTCGGCCAGGTCCTTGCGGAGGCGCTCCAGCCGCTCGGCCGAGGCGGGGTCGTCGGACTCCGAGAGCACGACCTCCTCCATCTCGAGCCGGGTCACGGCGCGCTGCAGCTCGTCGATCTCGATGGGCGAGCTGTCCAGCTCCATGCGCAGGCGGGACGCGGCCTCGTCGACCAGGTCGATGGCCTTGTCGGGCAGCTGCCGGCCGGTGATGTACCGGTCGGACAGGGTCGCGGCGGCCACCAGCGCGGAGTCGGCGATGGTCACCTTGTGGTGCGCCTCGTAGCGCTCCTTGAGCCCGCGCAGGATGGCGACGGTGTCCGCCACCGACGGCTCGCCGACGAACACCTGCTGGAACCGCCGCTCGAGCGCCGGGTCCTTCTCGATGCGCTCGCGGTACTCGTCGAGGGTCGTGGCACCCACCAGGCGCAGCTCGCCGCGCGCCAGCATGGGCTTGAGCATGTTGCCCGCGTCCATGGCGCCCTCGGAGCCGGCACCCGCGCCGACGACCGTGTGCAGCTCGTCGATGAAGGTCACGACCTCCCCGTTCGAGCCGGTGATCTCGGCCAGCACGGCCTTGAGCCGCTCCTCGAACTCGCCGCGGTACTTGGCGCCCGCGACCATCGCGGCCAGGTCGAGCGCGACCAGCTTCTTGCCGCGCAGGGACTCGGGCACGTCGCCGGCGACGATCCGCTGTGCGAGGCCCTCGACGACAGCGGTCTTGCCGACGCCGGGCTCGCCGATGAGCACGGGGTTGTTCTTGGTGCGCCGGGACAGCACCTGCACCACGCGGCGGATCTCTGCGTCGCGGCCGATGACCGGGTCGAGCTTGCCCTCGCGCGCCCGCTGCGTCAGGTCGAGGCCGTACTGCTCGAGCGCCTTGTACGTGCCCTCCGGGTTGGGCGTCGTCACGCGAGCGGAGCCCCGGACGGCCGGCAGCGCGGCCGCGAGCGCCTCGCGCGACGCCCCCTGGGCGCGCAGCGCGTCGGCCACGCCGGACTGGCCGGTGGCGAGGCCGAGCAGCAGGTGCTCGGTGGAGACGTAGTCGTCACCCAGCGAGCGGGCCTCGGACGAGGCGGCCTCGAGCGACGTCGCCAGGGCGCGCGAGGCGGTCGGCTGGGCCACGGCGGTCCCGCTCGCCGTCGGCAGGCTGACGAGCATGCCGCGCACGGTGCGGCCGAGCGTCGCGCGGTCGGCGCCGACCGCGTCGAGCAGCCCGTTGGCCACCCCACCCTCCTGCTGCAGCAGCGCGCTGAGCACGTGGGCGGGCTCGAGCTGGGGGTTGCCGGCGGCCGAAGCCTGCTGGATGGCGTCGCCCAGGGCCTCCTGGGACCGGGTGGTGAACTTGGCGTCCACGTGACCTCCTGTGTGTCGTGTCTGCTCTTGGCAACGACGTTCAGACTTGAGTCTATTCCGCTCAAGTCTGTTCACCCCGCCCGAGCAGCGACACCATGGCACGATCACGCCATGAGCGACGACGTCCCGGACGTGCTGGGCCCCGGTTGGACCTCCCGGACCCTCCCGCTGCGGCCCGACGGCGGCACCCCGGACCCGGTCGCCACCCTGGTCCACCGCGTCGGCTCCCCCAGCCGACGCGCGCTCCTGTACGTCCATGGGTTCGTCGACTACTTCTTCCACACCGGCTTCGGCGACGCCCTCGCGGCGCACGGTTACGACGTGTACGCGCTCGACCTGCGCGACTACGGGCGCTCCATCCGCGACGGCCGCCCGGCCAACTACGTCACGCACCTCGGCACGTTCGCCGAGGAGATCGACGCCGCCATCCGCGTGATCCGGGAGGACCACGACGAGGTCGTCCTGCTCGGCCACTCGATGGGCGGCCTGGTCACGTCGCTGTGGGCCGACTCCCGCCGGGGTGAGGGACTCATCGACGCCCTCGTGCTCAACAGCCCGTGGCTGGACCTGCGCGGCTCGCGGCTCGAGCGCACGGTGCTCACGGGCGCGCTGGATGTCGTCGGCAAGGTCGCCCCGAGCCTGCCCATCGCCAAGCTCGGCCCGCACTACGGTCGCGCGCTGCACGAGGGCACCGGCGGCGAGTGGGCGTACGAGCTCGACTGGAAGCCGCTCGACGGGTTCCCGGTGCGGGCCGGCTTCATCCGGACCGTCCGCCGCGGGCACAAGCGGGTGGCGCGCGGCCTGGCCATCGACGTGCCCGTCCTGGTCCTGGCCTCCGACGCCTCGGGTCCCGACGACGTCTTCCACGACGCGCTGGTGACCACGGACTCCGTGCTCGACGTCGCGGACATGGCGCGGCTCGCGCCCCACCTCGGCCCCGACGTCACCTTCGTCGAGGTACCCGGCGGCGCGCACGACCTCGCGCTGTCCCCGCTGCCCGCCCGCGAGACGTACGTCGCTGAGGTGCTCGCATTCCTCGACGCTCGGCTGCCGTGACGGGAACCATCGCACGCTGGCGGCTGCGTGGTCTGCGGATCGCCGCCCGGCTGCGGCTCACTCCGATCGGCGCGCTGGTCGAGCGGGGCTACACCGGCTTCGTCGACATCGAGCCGTTCGACCGCGCGATGACCCTCGCGGCGCAGGCCTTCGTCTCGATCGTCCCCGTGATGATCGTGACCGCGGCGCTCCGGCCCAACAAGCAGGACGGGTTCGGCTTCTTCATGGCCGACAGCCTCGGGCTCTCCGAGGCCACGCGCGACACGCTCGCCGGCAGCGTGAGCGCCAGCGCGAGCGTCGGGAGCAGCGTCGGGATCCTCGGCTTCCTGGTGGCGCTCATCAGCGCGACGTCCTACTCCCGGGCCCTCGAGCGCATGTACGCCAAGGTCTGGCAGGTCCGGCGTCCCGGACTGCGGTCGGCGTGGCGCTGGCTGGCCACCGTGCTGGCGGTGGTCCTCGCGGTCGCCCTGATCGAGCTGACGCGGGAGGCCACGGAGGGGATCCCGCTGCCCGCCCTGTGGGACTTCCTCGTGCGGGTCGTGGTGTGGGCCGTCGTGTGGACGTACATCCCCTGGGCGCTGCTGCGCGCCGAGATCCCCGTCCGCGTCCTCGCATTCACCGGCGGCGTGACGTCGCTGCTGCTCGGCCTGCTCAGCCTGGCCGGTCAGCTCTACCTGCCGATCGTCCTGGTGTCGGGCGCCAAGCAGTTCGGCGTGCTGGGCCTGGTGTTCGCCTACATCGGGTGGCTGTTCGCGCTGAGCTTCGCGCTGGTGCTGGCCTGCGTCATCGGTCAGGCGTGCGCGCAGGACGAGGGCGTCCTCGGGCGTCTCGTCCGCGGGCGCGACGACTCCGTGACCTGGCAGACCGTCTGACCCTCAGGCGGGCGCCCGCTCCTCGACCGGGTCGAGCAGCGGCGGGCGGTTGGTCACCAGCAGCCAGGCCGCGAGCGCGGCGAGCAGCAGCCCGATCAGCAGCGACACCTGCGGCACCACCGCGACCGCCATGAAGAGGCTCAGCCACCCGTTGCGCGTGGCGGCGACGATGATCCCGACGACCGCGGCCCCGATCGCCAGGGCCAGCGGGACGGCGTCCCACACGGCGTTGATCGCGAACCCGAGGGCCACCCCGACGAACAGGGTGGGGAAGATGCGCCCGCCGCGGAACCCCGACGTCGCGGCGACCAGCATGGCGAGCAGCTTGATGCCGGCGAGGGCCAGGAACCCCGCCCCGGTGGTCGTCGCGGCCAGCCCGGGCAGCTCCTGCATCTGTGTGAGGCCCTTGAACAGGGTCACCTCGCCGCCGAGCGCGCCCAGCAGGCCCAGCAGAAGGCCGCCGACGGTGAGCATCAGCACCGGGTGGCCGATCCGCAGGAACGCGCGGTGCAGCGGCACGAAGAGGTACACGCCGACCAGCCCGAGCGCCGCAGCCCCGAGGGCGATGAGGACCGAGAAGCCGAGGTCCTCGAGCCCGCCGTACGTGTACGCGGGTGCGGTGACCGCCAGGCTCAAGGACTCCAGCTGCAGCATCGTGAGAGTTCCCGCGGTCGCTGCCACCAGCGGCGCGAAGAGCCGGTCCCACAGCGGGATGCGGCGGTCGCCCGCGTCCAGCTCGGAGAACAGCAGAGCCGCCGCCACGGGCGTGCCGAACATCGCGCCGATGGTGCCCGCGACGGCCATGGCGAGCCACATCGGCGCGTTGACCTTGGGCAGGAACCGCATGCCGAGCGCGACCGCGAGGCCCACGTTGATCCCGATGATCGGGTTCTCCGGGCCGAGGCTCACACCGCTGGCGAGCATGAGCACCAGGGCGAGCGCCAGGCCCGGCAGGACCTTGAGCTTCAGCGGCTCGGCCACCAGCTCGAGGGTCGCGGGGTCGGGGCCGGCGTGGCCGGGGATGTAGCGGACCACCAGCCCGATCGCGAGACCGGCCGCGGTGAGCACGCCGATGATCCACCAGGCCGAGTCCGAGCTCACCCCCACGGCCGCGCTCAGGTCGTCCCACACCCAGTCCTCGACGAGCTTGGCCAGCTTGCTCAGCCCGTAGAGCGTCAACGCGGACACGATGCCGACGATCACGGCCGGTATCGCGAGCTTGAGCAGGTTGCTGACCGGGACGTGGAACGGCGCTGCGGGGGCGGTCGGCTCCGTCATGACGGTGCTCCTTCGTCGGCGGTCGGTACGGCGTCGCGATGGGTGTCGAGGCTCGGGTCCTCGGGCTCGGACAGCGAGAGCATCGCGCCGACGACCGCCGGGGTCCGCGCGATCCGGCGCTCGAGCGACGCGAGCACGTGCGACGCCTCGTCCTCCGCCATGTTGCCCGTGAGGTCGACCGCGCCCGTCAGGTAGACCTGCCGGGCGCCGACGTACTCGAGCCTCAGCTCGGTGACCCGCTCGACCTCCGGCAGCTCGAGCAGCGCCTGCACCGCCGCGGCCTGCAGCTGCGGGTCCACCACCTGCCCCACCAGGAACCGGCGGTTGCGGTCGATGAGCACGATCGCCACGACGCCCAGCAGCACACCGACCAGGATCGAGCCGATCGCGTCGGGCACGGGCGAGCCGGTCGCCTGGTGCAGCCCGATGCCCACGGCCGCGATGACGATGCCGACGAGCGCGGCGGCGTCCTCGAAGAACACCGCGCGGACGGTCGGGTCGGAGGTCTGCAGGATGTGCGCGACGAGGTCCTTGTCCTGCCGCGCGGCCCCCCGCTTGGCCTGCCGCGACGCCTGGAAGAACGAGACGCCCTCGAGCACKAACGACACCGCGAGCACCACGTACGCGACGCCGAAGTCGCCGGCCGGCTCCGGGTTGGACAGCTCGGAGATCCCGTGGGTGATGGAGACGCCCGCGCCGACGGCGAACAGCCCGATGGCGGCGAACAGCGACCACACGTAGACCTCGCGGCCGTGCCCCAGCGGGTGGGTCGGATCGGCCGGCTTGGCCGCCCGGCGCTGCGCGATGAGCAGGAACACCTCGTTGCCGGTGTCCGCCCAGGAGTGCGCGGCCTCCGCGAGCATCGACGCCGACCCCGTCATCGCCGCGGCCACCGACTTCGCGACGGCGATGAGCAGGTTGGCGCCGAACGCGAGGACGACGGTCAGCGCGCTCTCGCTCCCCTCGGGTGCGGGCGACCCGCCGGCGACATCCACGGCCGGCTCGCTCTCGTCGGGAGGTGCGTCGGCCATGAGACGTGACTAGCACACGAGATGTCGCATGTCTCCCATTGCGCCGCATCTGTGCTGGTCCGAGCGCCTGTTGGCACGTCGACGGGCACGGGTGTTGGCTGGCACCATGACCACCCACCGCGCGGCCTGGCCCACCGGTACCCCGGCCTGGGCCGACATCACCGTCCCCGATCTCACGGTCGCCCGCGCCTTCTACGGCCCCCTGCTCGGCTGGGAGTTCGAGGTGGGCGGTCCGGACGTCGGCGGCTACACGCAGGCGTTCGTGGACGGCAGGCGCGTCGTCGGGCTGGGCGAGCCCATGGGCACGGAGCCCGCCCCTCCCCCGGCCTGGTGCGTGTACCTCGCCGCCGACGACCTCGCGGCGGCCGCCGCCGCCATCACCGAGGCGGGCGGGCAGGAGATCGTGCCCGCCATGTCGATCATGGACTTCGGCACCATGGCGATCTTCGTCGACACGGCCGGGGCCGTGTTCGGGGTCTGGCAGCCCGGCTCGCACACCGGCTGGGACGTGGTCGAGGAGCCCGGCGCGGTCGTCTGGTCCGAGGTCATGGTGCACGACCAGCCCGGCGCGCTCGCGTTCTACCAGCGGGTGTTCGGGTACTCCGTCGAGGACCTCAGCGCACCCGGGTTCGAGTACGCGTCGATCTCCCTGGGCGGCGCGCCGCTCGCGGGCGTCGGGGGCTACGGCGCGCAGGCCGGCACGGACGCGCCTGCGGCGTGGACCCTCTACTTCGCGGTCACGGACACCGACGCCTCGGCCGCGCACGTCACCGAGCTCGGCGGGACGGTCGTCAGCCCGCCCACCGACACCCCGTTCGGTCGGATGGCGATCGCGGCCGGGCCGTTCGGCGAGGTGTTCGCGCTCATGGGACCCGTCGTCGGCGGCTGACGTCCGGCCACCTAGGCTGGTCGATCATGAGCCTCCCGTCCGACGCGTTCCGGCACGTCGCCTCGCGGCCCCACGAGCCGCTGCGCACGTTCCACCCGCGCCGCGCACCCCTCGGGCCGGAGCGGGAGGAGGCTCTGCGGGTGCTGTGGCCGCGTCTGGGGTTCTCCGTGCACGACGCGCGCTCCCCGATCCCGCGCGAGGCCGACGGCTCCCTCGACACCGCGTCACTGTTCGGTCGGACCGCCCCGCTGGTGCTCGAGATCGGGTCCGGGATGGGCGAGACGACCGCCGCCATGGCCGCCGCGGACMCGACGCGCGACTACCTGGCCGTCGAGGCCCACCTGCCGGGCGTCGCGAACTTGCTCGGCCTCATCGACCGCGCCGGCCTGACCAACGTCCGGATCGCCCACGGCGACGCCCTCGACCTGGTCCGGACCGTGCTGCCCGACGGCTCGCTCGACGCCGTGCACGTGTTCTTCCCCGACCCCTGGCCCAAGGCGCGGCACCACAAGCGCCGCCTCGTGCAGCCGTCGCACGTCGCCCTGCTGCGCTCCCGCCTGCGCGTCGGGGGCGCCCTGCACTGTGCGACGGACTGGGTCGACTACGCCGAAGCCATGCTCGACGCGCTGACCGCCGATCCCGGGCTCGAGAACACGGCCGACGGGTTTGCGCCGCGACCGTCGGACCGCCCCGTCACCAAGTTCGAGCAGCGCGGGCTGGACCTCGGCCACGAGGTGCGAGATCTCGTCTTCCGGAGGGTCCGATGAGCCTGGACGAACCGACACGCCTCGGGCCGCGCGTGTTCCGGGTCGCCCTCGTCCCGGGCGTCAACCCCGACCGCTGGTTGCGGGTGTGGGCGGAGCGGCTCCGGACCGTACCTGTCGAACTGGTGCACACCGAGCCCGCCGACGCCGCCGACCTCCTGCGGTCCGGCGCCGCCGACGTCGCCCTGCTCCGGCTGCCGGCCACCGGCGACGACCTGTCGGTCATCACGCTCTACACCGAGGCGACCGTCGTCGTCGTGCCGAAGGACCACGTGGTCACCGTCGTCGACGAGATCGACGCGGCGGACCTGGCCGACGAGACCCTCGTCGTCCCGCTCGACGACACGCTGCGCTGGACGGACCCGCCCGGCACGCCCTTCGCCGGCGACCCCGTCCCGACCACCCCGGACGCGATCGAGCTGGTCGCCGCCGGCGTCGGCGTGATCGTCCTGCCCCAGTCGCTCGGACGGCTGCACCAGCGCCGCGGGCTCACCGCGCGGGTGGTGCGCGACGCCCCCGGGTCGGCCGTGGGACTCGCCTGGGTGACCGACCGCTACGACGAGTTCACCGAGGAGTTCATCGGCATCGTCCGCGGCCGCACCGCCACCTCGAGCCGCGGCATCGGCGCCCCGGTCCCGGCCCCCGCCCCGCCGTCGAAGCCTCGCGCCGCGACACCGGCCAAGGGCTCATCCGGCCGGACGAAGGGCAAGCCGAAGCCGAACCCGCGCAAGCCGCGCCCCCGGTGATTGGCGAGAACACCACTGGAGCCGCTCCGACGGTGGAGGACGGATCCGATGTTGTTCTCGGTGTACGTGCCTCGCTCGCTCAGCTCTCGCGGGCTGCGGCGGCCTTGCGGTCGGCCTCGCGGGACTCCTGCAGACGCTCCTCCAGCCGGACCTGTGCCGCGATCTCGCGCTCGCGCACGAGCCAGTTGGGCGGGTCCGCCTGCAGCGCCTCGATCTCGGCGGTGGTCAGCGCGTCCGTGACGCCGCCACGGGCCAGCCCGCTGATCGAGATGCGCAGCCGGCCGGCGATCACGCTGCGCGGGTGCGGCCCGTCACGGCGCAGGTCGACCAACCACTGCGGCGGCGTGCGCTGCAGGTCGGTCAGCTCGTCGCGCGTGATCATCCGGTTCTGGAAGTCCTCCGGAGTCGCCGGCAGGTACACGTCGAGCTTGGCGGCGGCGGTCGACGCCTTCATCTCCTGGGACTTCTTCGCGGGTGTCACGCGTCAAGGGTAGGCCCGACGCCCACCACCCCTCACAACGTCCGAGGAAGTGCGCGCCAGGGCAGCCACTTCCTCGGACGTTGCGTGTCGGGCTGGGTCAGCGCTCGGGCGGGACAGGGTTGGTGTGCCAGATGCGGTCGATGTAGTCGCGCATGCTGCGGTCGGACGAGAAGAACCCGGACCGGGCGACGTTGAGCACGGCCGACCGCGTCCACGCCTCGGTGTCCGCGTACGCCACGTCCACGCGCTCCTGGGCGTCGATGTACGCCTGGTAGTCCGCGAGCACCAGGAACCGGTCCTCCGACAGCAGGTTCGACACGATGGGCTCGAACGTCGCCCGGTCCCCGCCCGAGAACGCCCCGGACGCGATGAGGTCGAGCGCGTGCCGCAGCGAGCGGTTCTTCTCGTAGTACGACGTCGGGTGGTAGCCGGCGTCGACGATCTCGGAGACCTCCGGCTCGAGCAGCCCGAACAGGAAGAAGTTGTCGTCGCCCACGAGCTCGCGGATCTCGACGTTGGCGCCGTCGTCGGTGCCGATGGTCAGTGCCCCGTTGAGCGCGAACTTCATGTTGCCCGTGCCGGACGCCTCCTTGCCGGCGAGCGAGATCTGCTCCGACAGGTCGGCCGCCGGGATGAGCTTCTCCGCGAGGGTGACGTTGTAGTTGGCGGGGAACGCCACGGTGAGCCGGCCCTGCAGCGCCGGGTCCGAGTTGATCGTGCGCCCGACCGCGTTGATCAGACCGATCGTCTGCTTCGCCATCCGGTACCCGGGGGCTGCCTTGGCGCCGAACGCGAAGGTGCGCGGCGTGACGTCCTCGATCTTGACCGCGCCGGACGTCACCTGGTCGTACAGCGTGACCACGTGCAGCAGCTTGAGGGTCTGCCGCTTGTACTCGTGCAGCCGCTTGACCATGACGTCGAGCATCGTGTCGGGGTCGATCGTGATGCCGTCCCGCTCGGCGAGGACGTCCACCAGCCGCAGCTTGTTCGCGCGCTTGACCTCGCGGAACGCCCGTCGGAACTCGGCGTCCTCCGCCAGCGGCTCCAGCTCCTTGAGGCGCTCGAGGTCGGTGACCCAGCCGTCACCGATGGCCGCCGTGATCAGCTCCGACAGGCCCGGGTTGGCCAGGCGCACGAACCGGCGCGGCGTGACCCCGTTGGTGACGTTGGTGAACTTGTCCGGGTAGTAGTCGGAGAAGTCGTGCAGCACCTTGTCCTTGAGCAGCTGCGAGTGCAGCGCGGCCACGCCGTTGA
The DNA here is from genome assembly GCF_056406355.1 of Cellulomonas sp. P1_C4. Lineage (NCBI taxonomy): Bacteria > Bacillati > Actinomycetota > Actinomycetes > Micrococcales > Cellulomonadaceae > Cellulomonas > Cellulomonas sp. P1_C4. Next base: position 113,067 of record NZ_JBFUAI010000002.1, read on the forward strand.
CCTTGGCACCGGCCACCGTGGCCAGGTAGGCCATCCGGACGGCCCGCTCCGGGTACTCAGCGATGATCGACATGCGGCGCACGCGCAGCTCGTCGTCGGGGTACGTCTCGCGCAGCTCCTCCATGAAGCCCTCGTTGATCTTGTAGATGATCTCGAGGTGCCGCGGCAGCAGCTTGCCCAGCAGGTCCACCGACCACACCTCGAGCGCCTCGGGCAGCAGCGTGTGGCAGGTGTACGCGAAGCACTTCTGGGTGATGGCCCAGGCGTCGTCCCACTCCCACTTGCGCTCGTCGACGAGGATCCGCATGAGCTCGGGGATCGCGATGACCGGGTGGGTGTCGTTGAGCTGGAAGATGATGCGGTCGGGCAGCTTGTGCAGGTCGAAGTCCGGCGGCAGCACCTGGTCGATGAAGTCGCGGATCGAGCACGCGACGAAGAAGTACTGCTGCTGGAGCCGCAGCTCCTTGCCCTGCGGCGTGGAGTCCTCCGGGTACAGCACCTTGGAGATGTTCTCCGCGAAGGTCTGCGCCCGGACCGCCTGCGCGTAGTCACCGGCGTTGAAGATCTCGAGGTCGAAGGCCCGCGTCGCGCGCGCGCTCCACAGCCGCAGCGTGTTGACGCGGCCGTTCTCGTAGCCCGGGACCATGTAGTTGTACGGCACGCCGAGGACGCTCCAGCCCGGCACCCACCGCGAGCGCTCGACCCCCTCGTCGTCGTAGTGCTCGGTGTGGCCACCGAAGTCCACCGTGACGGCCGACTCCGGGTGCGGGAACTCCCACGGCGAGCCGAGGGCGAGCCAGTTGTCCGGCTTCTCCACCTGCCAGCCGTCCACGAACGTCTGCCGGAAGATCCCGTACTCGTATCGGATGCCGTATCCGATGCAGGGCACGTTCATCGTCGCCAGCGAGTCGATGAAGCAGGCCGCCAGCCGCCCGAGGCCGCCGTTGCCGAGACCGGGCTCGACCTCCGCCTCGCGCAGCTCCGCGAGGTCGATGCCGAGCGACTTCAGCCCGTCCTCGACGACCCCTTCGAGGTCCGACGCCAGCAGCGCGTTGTCCAGCTGCCGGCCGAGCAGGAACTCCGCCGACAGGTACGCCACCGACTTCGCCTGGATCTCGAACTGCCGTCGCAGCGTCGCGATCCACCGCACCATCAGGTAATGGCGGACCGTCCGCGCCATCGCCAGGTACTTGTCGTTGACCGAGGCCTTGGTCAGGTCCGTGCCCTGCCCGAAGTTGAGCTCCCTGAGGAACTCGCGAACGAACCCCTCCACGGTGTGCTCGGGGGTGGCGATGGGTGTCGTGTTGTCCGTCACCCTTGTCACCGTAGCGGGCGAGTGTGAACAGGTCATGACAAGGCGATCACTCGTAACAAACGGACTGGTCACACCGCTGCTGGGGATTCCGCTCGCCGGGGCCTGTCTCTAGGGTGGCTCTCAGGGAGGACCCTCCCGCTGCCGCCGACGAAGGAGCGCGTGCGCCCATGGTCGTCTTCCTCATCCGCGCGTTGATCTTCCTCGGTTCCGCCGCCCTCGGGCTGTGGATCGCCTCGCTGATCGTCGACGACTTCTCGGTGAGCGCCGAAGGCTTCCTCGTCGCGGTCGTCGTGTTCGCGGCCCTGCAGAGCATCCTCACGCCGTGGTTCGTGGTGATGACGCGCAAGTACGCCAACGCGCTCACGGGCGCGGTCGGGCTGGTCTCGACGGTGGTGTCGCTCTGGATCGCGACGCTGATCAACAACTCGATCACGATCAAGACGGGAACCGCCTGGGTCTTCGGCTCGCTCACGGTCTGGCTCGTCACCATGCTCGCCACGCTGGTCCTGCCGCTGATCTTCCTGCGCAACCGGATCGACAAGAACCGCGCGGCGGCGGCCTGACCTCAGCGGGTCGGCCTGACCAGCGGGAAGAGGATCGTGTCCCGGATGCTGAGGCCCGTCAGGTTCATCACCAGCCGGTCGACGCCCATCCCCATGCCCCCGGTGGGCGGCATCGCGTACTCGAGCGCGGTGAGGAAGTCCTCGTCGACCTGCATCGCCTCGGGGTTGCCGGCCGCGGCGAGCAACGACTGGGCGACCAGCCGGCGGCGCTGGTCCAGCGGGTCGATCAGCTCGGAGTAGGCGGTGCCCTGCTCGGAGGCGAAGATCACCAGGTCCCACTTCTCTGCCAGCCGCGGGTCGACGCGGTGCTCGCGGGTCAGCGGCGCGTTCTCCTTGGGGAAGTCGGTGTAGAAGACCGGCGTCGTGGTGGTGCTCTCGCAGAGCTCGCCGTAGATCTCCTCGAGCACCACGCCCCAGGTCGCGTCCGGCTCGAGCTCCAGGCCGATCGCGTCGGCGTGCCGGAGCAGGACCTCCAGCGGGGTGTCGGCGGTGATCTCGTCGCCGAGCTTCTCCGAGACCGCCTGGCAGACGGTCTTGACCGGCCAGGTGCCCGAGAGGTCGTACTCGGTGACGACGCCGTCCGCGTCCGTCCGGCGCGCGACCGGTGAGCCGTACACCGCGGTGGCGGCCTCCTGGATGATCTCCTGCGTCAGGACCCGCATGGTGTCGTAGTCGCCGTACGTCTCGTACAGCTCGAGCGACGTGAACTCCGGGTTGTGCTTGAAGTCCACGCCCTCGTTGCGGAACTGCCGGCCGATCTCGAACACCTTCTCCATGCCGCCGACGACCAGCCGTTTGAGGTGCAGCTCGGTCGCGATCCGCAGGTAGAGGTCCATGTCGTAGGCGTTGATGTGCGTCTCGAACGGCCGCGCGTTGGCACCGCCGTGGACCACCTGGAGCATCGGCGTCTCGACCTCGGTGAACCCGCGGACGTGCAGCGAGTCCCGCACGCTGCGCACGACCGTCGCGCGGGTGTAGGCGATGTCGCGCGCCGCCGGCCGGACGATGAGGTCGACGTAGCGGGCGCGGATGCGCGCCTCGGGGTCGATGAGGCCCTTGTGCTTGTCGGGCAGCGGCCGCAGCGACTTGCTCGTGATCTGGAGCGACGCGGCCCGCACCGAGAGCTCTCCCCGACGGGTGGTGACCACCTCGCCGGTGACACCGACGTGGTCGCCGAGGTCGATGTCGTGCCGCCAGAGGTCGAGGTCGTCGGCGCCGACGAAGTCCGCGCCCACCATGACCTGGAGGTCGCCGCTGCCGTCTCGCAGCGTGCCGAAGCCCAGCTTCCCGCCGTCGCGCTTGCGGATGAGCCGCCCGGTCACCGACACGGTCCGCCCGGTCACCGTGTCGGGGGGAAGGTCCCCCGCCTCGGCGCGCACGGCGGCCAGCGTGTGCGTCCGCGGGTAGGTGACCGGGTACGGGTCGATGCCGCGGGCGCGCAGCCGGTCGGTCTTCTCGCGGCGGACCCGCTGCTGCTCCGGGAGCCGGTGGCCCGACAACGCCTCCTCGACCGCGTCCGGGGCCTGCGGGATCTGCGCCTCGACGGCGGCGGCGTACTCGTCCCCGGCGCGATCGAGGGCGTCGGTGGTCTTGCCCCGCCGGTTCAGCAGGCGCAGCGACGGCCGCGTAAGGAAGCCCTCCGCGCTGCCCGCGGCGGTGCCGACGCGCGGCAGGTCCGAGGTGTACTCGAAGCAGATGAAGCGCGGCTGCCACTCGGGCAGGTACTTCGCGTTCGAGCGGTACAGCGACTCCAGCTGCCAGTTGCGGCTCGCCAGCACCAGCGACTGCCGCCAGAGCCGCGCGATGGGCCCGGCGCCCACCTCGGCGCCGCGCTCGAACGCCTCGCGGAACATCGCGAAGTTGAGCGACACCCGGCCGGCGCCGAACGCGGTCGCCCGCTCGGCCAGCGACGCCAGCATGAGCTCGACGAGCCCGTTGTCGGCGGTCGGGTCGCGCCGCATGAGGTCCAGCGAGACGCCGGTGCGCCCCCACGGGACGAAGCTGAGGAACCCGCGCAGCTGCCCGTCGTCGTCGAACGCCTCCACCAGCACGCAGTCACCGTCCAGCCGGTCGCCCAGCCGGCCGAGGGCCATCGAGAAGCCCCGCTCGTCGCCGCCGTCGCCCCGCCACTGCGCGGCCGCCGCGTCGAGCGCGGCGAACTGCTCGGCGTCGAGCGACTCGTGCTTCGACACTCGCGTGGTGTACCCGCGCCGCTGGAGCCGGGTCACCGACTGCCGCACCGCCTTCATGCCGGGCCCGGCGAGCGAGAACGTGGACATGTCGAGGATCGCCTCGTCGCCGATCTCCCACGCGGTCAGCCCGGCCTCGGTGTACGCGAGCGCGCCCGCAGTGCCCGCGCCCATCACCGCCAGCGACCACCCGTTGGTCCGGGCCTGGCGGCGCCACTGGTCGATCGCGGCCGCCCAGAAGAGCGGATCGCCGACGGGGTTCCCGCTGGCCAGGCTGACCGAGCCGACCACGCGGTAGGACACCCCCGCGCGCGCCGTCGCGGCCGCCCCCGACTCCCAGACCACCGACTTGTCGCGGCGGGTGGCGAAGTACCCGAGCGAGTCCTCGGACCCGAACTCCCGCAGCAGCGTGCGGACCCGTGCCTCGTCGGCGGCGTCCAGCGTGCGCGTGTACGCCGGCGAGCGGAACAGCAGGACGGTCGAGCCGACGACGGTCGCCGCCGCGAGCAGGTTGATCACCGCGCGCACCCACAGCGGCGCGGTCGCGGCGCTCGCGTCGTCCACCTCGCCGATGTCGCCGAGCATGCTGTCCCACACGAACAGGGCCGACGAGCCCGCGGTGGGCGCATGGCCGAAGGTCGCGACCAGCCACGAGCCGATGATGAGCACCACCGTGCCGCCCACGAGGAACAGCGCGAGCGCCCGCAGGAAGCTGCCCCGGACCGCCTTGGCCCCGAACTGCCGGCGCGAGCGCAGCAGCACGACGAAGACCGCGGTGATGAGCACGAAGCCGACCAGGTTGACCGGCGAGCCGCCCTCGAACAGCCGCAGGACCCGGTCGAGCTGCGGGAGCACGACCCACCAGACGACGAGGATCCACCAGGCCGACCGCATCCGGCGGTGCAGGGCGATCCCGACGCTGGCGAGCAGCGCCGCATAGATGAGGTTCGGGATGATCGGCAGCGCCAGCATCGAGACGAGGTCGTCCTCGCGCGCGAAGTACTGCCGCCACGGGGGGACCGCTGCGGCGACCAGCACCAGGGCGCTGGCCAGGAACATCACCGCGGCGAACCGGTCGGGCCACCGGTCGTCGAGGCGGGCGCTGTCGCCGACCTTCGGGCGGCGGTCCAGCGGCACGACGACCGCCGCGTCGTCCCCGCCTGTCGTGGTGACGACGTCGGCCATGTACTCCCCGCTCTCCGTGCGCCGCCCGCCCGGCGAGCCTTCTGTGGAACCTAACGGCGCACGGATGATCGCGCTAGATCGCTTCCTGGGCCTCACCCGGCACCGGAGAGAACGGGGTGGCCGCCGCGTGGGTACTGTCTCGCCATGGCACGCGGAGGCGGGATGCTCGAGGTCGAGCTCCTCGATGACGACGGCGCCGCCGCACCGAGCCCCGAACAGCACCGGATCGCCCGACGGTGGCTCGTCGTGGCCGGCATCGCCACCGTCATCACCGTCGCCCTGACCCAGTGGGTGGGGGTGGCCCGCGAGCGCGCCGCGGTGGCGCGGCTGGCCGAGGTGCCGGGGGTGCTCAGGCCGGTCGACGACACCCTGGCGGTCGCGCGCCGGGTTCCCCCCGCCGAGCTCGGCGTGCTGTACGGCGACACCGGCGGAGTCGTGCACGTCGCCGGCGACGGCTCGCAGACCGTCACCTGGAACGGGTGGACCACGGAGCTCGCGGGCGCCGACGAGAGGTTCGCCGACGCCGAAGGCGACGTGCTCATCGGCACGACGTGCGAGATGGACAGCGCTCCGGGCGCCGAGCCCAGCACCGCCGCGCACCTCGTGTGCCTGGTCACCGACGGGGGCTCGATCGTCGACGGCGGGAGCGGGTTCGCCGAGGTCCCGGCGACCGTGCGCCGGGTCGTCGTCCTGTCTGCCAGCGACGGAGCCGTGCTCGCCCAGTGGCCGGTCGACCACGGCGACAGCATGGCGCTCTTCTCCGGCGGCGTGGTGCTCGGGTCCGCCACCCCCCGGGACACCACCCTCACGGCGTACGTCTCGCTCACCGGCGAGCTGCGGTGGTCGCACGTGGACCGGCAGCCCGAGGGGTTCGCCCTCTCGGACCCGGGCGTGCGGTACGTCTCGATCTTCCGCGCCGGGGAGCTCCTCGGGTACGCCCCGTCGGGCGGATCGCTGCAGCTGGTCGGCCCGGACGGCACCGTGGTCCGCCGGATGAGCGACACGGTCGGCGACAGCAGCTGGGGCTGGATGATCGATCCGCGCACCGGCGAGCTCGTCATGCAGAGCGGGGACGCGGCGGGCTCCCCGCGGACGACGTTCGTCGCGGCCGACGGCGACCCGGACAGCGACGTGACGGTCGACGGGCAGCCGCTGCAGGTGACGGTCGACGACGGCAGCGTCCGCGGCCTGCTCCTGACGTCCGACGATGGCGTGCACGCCTGGGACGCCGACACCGGCGCGAGCCGGTGGACGCAGGATGTCGCGCTCGTCTCGAACGCCCTCGTTCTGCGCGGCCGCGTCTACCTCGCGACCAGCCGTGAGGTCGTCGCGCTCGACGGTCGCACCGGCCGGGTCCTGTGGACCACGAGCCGGGAGACCGACCTGCAGCCGCGCGCCATCCTGACCGACGGCCAGCACGTGCTGGCCGCCCTCGACGGGGCGACCCCCGCGCTGGTGGCCTACGACCCCGTGGGCGGCCACGAGGACTTCCGGGTGCCCTACCCGCCCGGCGTCACCGAGGTCGCGGCGATCGGCAGCACGCTGGTCGGACGCGACCTGGCGGCCGACGAGTACGTGATGCTCGAGTGAGCGCGCCGCGCCCCGTCGCCGTCCGCGTGGTCGTGGTGTGGGCTGTCCTGGTCGCCGCCGGTCTGATCGGCTGCGCCGCCGTCGTCGTCGCCCACGCGTGGGTGCCGGTGACCTCGTGGGAGAACAACTTCGTCGACCGCGGCGTGTTCGCCGTGGCCGAGCTCCTCGTCGCGATGGCGCTGATGCTCGCGTTCGGCGCGCGCGCGCTCTGGCGGGCGGGGCGGACGGTGCTGGTCTCGGCGCCCTTCGTGATGCTGCTGCTGGCCGCTGTCTGGGGAGCCATCGACTCGCTGGTCGAGCGCTCGGCGGGGTCCGCGACCGTCGCCGCGGCGTGCCTCGCGGCGGGCGGCGTCCCCCTGCTCCTCCTGCGAACCATGTCCGTGCGCGCGTGGGTCGCGTCGATGCCGCGCCCGCCCCGCGACCCCCGCGCCGCAAGGATCTCGGCCGAGTGGCAGACCCGTCTCAGCCCCTACGCGGCACGCCGCCTGCTCGTGGTCCAGCTCGCACGGCTGACGGCCTGGCTGTCGTTCGTCGTCCTCTTCGTGTCCTGGGTCTTCGGGGCGGTGAACGGTCCGACGACCGGGTGGGTCCTCGCGGCCGTCGGGACGACGGGGTTCGTGGCCTCGATCGTCGTGTGGCGACGGTCGATGCGGGCGGCGCGGGACGACCTCGCGGCGCAGCACGGCCTGCCGCCCGGCTCGTGCCGGTGGGTCGAGTTCGGCGACCTGGTCGTCTTCGACGCGACGCTCGCGCGCGCGGTGCGGACCCACAGCCCCGCCCGCTGACGGCGCCCCTCAGAAGGCGTCGCGCCGCTCGACCCACGAGGTTTCCGCGGAGGAGATCGAGTCGACGACCGCCCGCGGCGGCGGGGTGTGCCGCTCCGTGCCGCACCGCCTGCACCGCCAGGTGGGGTTGTCCGCGGTCGACGCCGCGACGAGCACGAACGGATGGTCGACGGGGAGCTCGCACACCCACCACGTGTGGCTCGGCGGGCGTTCCGGCGCACTCCGGTCCCGGATGGCACCGACGAGCGCGCCGACCTCGGCCAACGCCACCGCGGCCAACACCATCGCCAGGAGGGCCGGGCCGATGCCGAACTGGCCGCCGCCCGTCATCGGGATCACGAGCCCGACCACCGCGCCGAGCGCGAGCACCACCACCGTCGACCGGAAGATCAGCCGTCGTCGTCGCACGGCGCGCCTCCACTCGTCGCCTCGCGGCGACCTCGGGCCCCCTCCCCACCGAGTGTCCTCCTCGGCGTCGACGCCGGGAAGGGCGGCGTGGCGTCACCCGGGAACGCGAGAGGCGCACCGCGTGACCGCGGTGCGCCTCTGTGATGTGCGCCCGAAGGGACTCGAACCCCCAACCTTCTGATCCGTAGTCAGATGCTCTATCCATTGAGCTACGGGCGCATGGCCCCGCAGGGCCGGAGACGACGATACAGGCCAGAGGCCCGGTCGCCCAAACCGGATGACCGTGACCCGGGACACGGTCATGGCAGGATCGCGCGCATGGCGACGGCGGGGGCGGCCCCGGGGAGACTCGGCACCGGCGGCGGCACGTGGGGCATGCGGGCCGACGTGCTGCGGCACGGCGACGGGCGCGACAGCAGCCGCGTCGGGTACGTCGAGCTGTTCTTCGACCTGGTGTTCGTGTTCGCGGTGACGCAGCTGTCGCACTCCCTGATCGCGCACCCCGACCTCACCACGCTGCTGCACACCGTGGTGCTCGGGTGGGCGGTGTGGTGGCTGTGGATCGACACCACGTGGGTGACCAACTGGCTGGACCCCGACAAGGTGCCCGTCCGCGCGATGCTGCTGGTCCTCATGCTGCTCGGGCTGCTCATGTCGAGCGCGATCCCGGAGGCGTTCGAGTCGAAGGCGCTGGTGTTCGCGGTCCCGTTCGTCGCGATCCAGCTCGGACGCACCCTGTTCACCCTCTGGGCGATGGGCCGGCACTGGCCCGAGAACGCCGTCAACTTCGTGCGGATCGCCGTCTGGCTGGGCGTCTCCGGCGCGTTCTGGATCGCCGGCGCCCTCGCCGACGAGCACGTCCGGCTGGTGCTCTGGGTGATCGCGGCCCTGATCGACCTCGCCGGGCCCCGCGCGCTGTTCTGGGTGCCCTTCATGGGCCCGACGGACCCCACGACCTGGGCCGTGCGCGGGGACCACATGGCCGAGCGGGTGTCCCTGTTCCTCATCATCAGCCTCGGCGAGTCGATCATCGTGACCGGCTCCGCGTTCGCGGAGCTCGAGCTGACCGGCACGACGCTGCTCGCGTTCCTCGCCGCGTTCGTCAGCACGGTCCTCATGTGGCTGCTGTTCTTCGACCGCTCCGAGCAGTCCGCCACGGCCTACTTTTCCCAGCAGGAAGAACCCGGCATGGTCGCGCAGACGGCCTACACCTACGTGCCGTTCCTACTGATCGTCGGCATCGTCCTGACCGCTGTCGCCGACGAGCTCGTCCTGCAGCACCCCCTGGGGCACACGAGCACGTGGACCGCGGGGCTGGTCTGCGGGGCGGCGGCGGTCTACCTGCTGGGCAACGCCTTCTTCCGACGAGCGACCGGTGGCCGGTGGTCCGTGCCGCACCTGACCGGCGTCGTCGTGGTGCTCGCGGTCTTCCTGCTGCGGGACGCGATCACGCCGCTGGCGCTGAACTGGGTGTCGAACGCGGTCCTGCTCGCGGTCATCGTCGGCGACGTCGTGCTGGGCCGGAGACAACGAAAGCCCGGTCCAAGGACCGGGCTTTCGGGAAGCAGTGATTCACAGAGCGGAGACGGTGGGATTTGAACCCACGGAAGGCTTACGCCTTCACGACCTTAGCAGGGTCGCGCACTAGACCGGGCTATGCGACGTCTCCAGGACCAGCACAGGGTACCCGTGCGGGCGGCCCACCTCCAAAGCGGGGGCTGACCTGCGGCGGCGCGTCGTTTCATTCCCGCCGACGACCGTGAACATCGCCACAGCTTGCCGACCGCAACTTTCTGCGGAACGGCTGAGAGGATCGCTGCGGACCCGGCCGAAAACTCGTTGACCGGCCCCGGCGGCACTGATGTGCTGAGCCCGGCGCCCGTCTCGTCGGGTCCGCCCCTCGGACCCCCAGCGGTCCCCCTCTCCCCTGGCGACGCCGCCCCCTTCTCCACATCGGAGTGCTCTATGTCCGAGCCTGCCCTCACGTCCGTCGCGGACGCGCCGTCCATGACCGAGACCCCCGACCCCCGCCGCTGGCTGATCCTCGGGATCATCGCCGTCGCGCAGCTGATGATCGTGCTCGACTCGTCGATCATGAACATCGCCCTGCCGTCCGCCGCGAAGGACCTCGGCATCGCGTCCGCGGACCTCCAGTGGGCGATCACGTCCTACACGCTGGCGTTCGKCGGGCTGCTGCTGCTCGGTGGGCGCATCGCCGACTACCTCGGCCGCAAGACCACGTTCGTCATCGGCCTGGTCGGCTTCGCCTTCGCCTCGGGCCTCGGCGGCGCCGCGGCGACGGAGGGCCTGCTCTTCGCCGCTCGCGCGCTGCAGGGCGCGTTCGCCGCGCTGCTCGCGCCCGCCGCGCTCGCGCTCATCACGGTGACCTTCACGGAGGGCCGCGAGCGCGCCAAGGCGTTCGGCGTGTTCGGCGCGATCTCCGGTGGCGGCGCCGCTATCGGCCTGCTGCTCGGCGGCGTGCTCACCGAGTACCTCAACTGGCGCTGGTGCCTCTTCGTCAACTTGCCGATCGCGCTGGTCACCGGTGCGCTCGCCGTCCGCTACCTGCGCGAGTCCAAGGCGCCCGGCGACACCAAGCTCGACGTCCCCGGTGCCATCCTGGCGAGCCTCGGCCTGGCCACGCTGGTCTACGGGTTCACCGAGGCCGCCAAGCAGGAGGTCGTTGCCGACGGCACCCTGGCGGCGGTCGGCTGGACCGATCCCACCGTGCTCGGCTTCCTCGGTTTCGCGGTCCTGTGCCTGGTGGCGTTCGTCGTCGTCGAGACCCGCGTGAAGAACCCGCTCCTGCCGATGCGCGTCGCGCTGGACCGCAACCGCGGCGGCTCGTACCTGGTGTTCTTCCTCGTCGGCGCCGGCCTGTTCTCGATGTTCCTGTTCATGACGCTCTACTTCCAGAACGTCCTGGGCTACACGCCGCTGAAGGCCGGCTTCGCGTTCCTGCCGTTCAGCATCGGGATCATCGCCATGGCCGGCGTGGTCGCGCAGCTGCTGCCGCGCGTCGGGCCGAAGCCGCTCATGCTGGTCGGCCTGACCCTGGCCACCACCGGCATGCTCCTGCTGCTGCGCACCACGCCGGAGTCGTCCTACGCCACGAGCGTGCTGCCGGGCATCGTCGTCATGAGCCTCGGCATGGCCGCGGTCTTCATCCCGGCGTCGAGCACCGCACTCGTGGGGGTGGGCAAGCACGACGCCGGCGTCGCCAGCGCCCTGCTCACCACGTCGCAGCAGGTCGGCGGCTCGCTGGGCCTCGCGCTGCTGAGCACGTTCTCCCTCAGCGCGACGGCGAACAAGCTGGCCGACCTCACCGCCGGCKGGGCCGACGCCTCGGCGGCGACGACGCTCGCGAGCGCCCAGGTCGCCGGCTTCCACGTGGCCTACCTCGGCGGCGCGATCCTGCTGGCCCTCGGCTTCGTCGCGGCGCTGACGCTCATCACGGCCAAGAAGGACGACCTGCCGGCGGAGTCTGCGGTCGCCGCCTAAGCAGTCCGTGGGGACGGCGGGTACGCCCGCCGGCCCTCCGCCGCGAGCCGCGCGATCTCCTCGAGACGCGCGGCTCGCGTCGTCTGGCGCTTGGCGTGCACGAGCCACTCGAGCATCGTGCGGCGGGCCGACGGCGGGAACGCGTCGAACTGCGCGCGCGAGCCCGGGTAGCGGTCGAACGCCGCGGCGAGGTCGTGGGGCACGACCAGGTTCTCGACGTCGTCGAGCAGCGTCCACGAACCGTCCGCCTTCGCCGCGTCGATGAGCGCCCGGCCCGCGTCGGTCATCCGACCGTCGGCCTCGAGCCGCACGATCCGCTCCTTGTTGGTCCGTGCCCAGCCGCTGCCCGGCTTGCGCCGCGTGAACCAGAGCGCGTGGCGCTCGTCGTCGATCGTGCGGCCGGCCGAGTCGATCCAGCCGACGCAGAGCGCCTCCTCGACGGCCAGCTCGTACTTCACCGCCGGCCTGCCGGTGGGTGCCTTCCACGACACCAGCCACGCGCCGGACGACGTCGCGTGGTTCGCCAGGAGCCAGTCCCGCCACTCCTGGACCGTCTCGACGTGCACCCACGGGGCGTCGTCTCTGCCGACCATTGCCTCCTCCTCTTCGAGGCTACGGCGCGGCGTCGCGGGCTGCGGCTGCGGTGGCGCGGGCTCGGTCGGCCCGGGTGAGCTCACGTTCCGTCGTCGTGACCTCGCGCTCGTCGTGGCGCAGGTTCTGCTGGGCCAGGCCGACCTCGCGGTCGGCGGCGACGGCGGCCTTGCCGGCGGCCGCGAGCCGACGGCGGACCTCGGCCAGCTCGCGGACCAGGTCGTCCTCCTCCTCGTGCGCGCGCCGGGCGGCCTCCTCGGCACGGGACACCTGCGCGACGCTGTCGTCGCGGGCGGCGACGGCGGCATCGTGCCGCTCCCGCGCCTCCCGTGCGGCCCGGTCGGCCTTCTCCCAGGCGGCCTGGGCCTCGTCCCGCGCGCGCTGCTCGCGCTCCTCGCGCCGCTCGCGCCGCTCGCGCTCGGCGCGGGTCTCCGCGCTCTCCTCGGGTTCGGGGGCCTCGTCGGTTGTCGCACGCGTGGGGCGCGAGGAGCCCGAGCCACCGACGACGGTGAGGCGCGGCCGGGCGGGCGGCTTGGGCGGCGCGGCGTCTGCCTTCTTCGACGAGCCTGCCGACGAGCTCCCGCCCGTCGTCACCGATGCGCCGCCCGCACTGCCGAAGCCCGAGTACTCGCGCGCGGCCGTGAGCCGTCCGGAGACCACGTCCCGGGCGACCTCCGGGTCCGCCAGCGCCGCGGTGAGGGTGGCGTCGAGCTCCTGGGTGACGGCGTCGCCGATCTTCTGCTGCGCCAGCCGCCGCGCGCGGGCCACCAGCGAGCGGACCAGCTGACGGCGTTGTGATGACAGCTCGCGCAGGGCCGGGCCGTCGAGTGACTTCTCCGCCTCCCGAAGGCCCTCCCCGAGCGCGACGATCTGGCCCGCGAGCGCCGGGTCGTCGCGGACCAGCAGGTTGACCAGCCAGGCCGAGACCGTCGGCTTGCGCAGGTCGCCGATAGCGGCCGCCAGCTCCTTGTCGCCGTCGGCCTTCGCCGCCTTGACCGCTGCCGTGCGTCGCGGGATGAACTCCGCGGGTGCTCCCCCGTAGAGGTCGTCCACGACGTCGTCGAAGTCGCTCACGGTCCGACCCGTGGGGTCTCCAGCTCGAAGCGGACCTTGCGCTGTGGCACGGACGCCTCGAGGAGCCGGACGCGGACGTCCTCGCCGAGCGGCAGGCCCGCGCCCTCGATGCGGCCGCGGACGGCGGGGTCGCGAAGCTGGACGACGCCGGCGTCGCGGTCGGCGCGGACATCGACGATCGCGCCCTCGAACACCTCGCCCTCCCGGCCCGTGAGCAGGGCGGCCTCGACAAGGTCGATGCACCCGCGCTCGAACTCGGCGGCGTGCTTGTCCCCCGATGCCATGAGCCCGGGCAGCTCGGGCAGCGCGTCGCGGACCCAGGTGGGGACGGGCGTGCCGGCGCTGAGGGCCAGGCAGGTCTCGCCGACGAACCGGTCCACCAGCCGGCGCAGCGGCGCCGTCGTGTGCGCGTAGGGGGCGGCGATCGCCGCGTGCATCGTGAACGCGGGGAGCTCGCCGTCGAACGCGACGTACGCGGCGCCGCGCAGCAGCGAGGTGGCGTCCGTGAGCAGCGCCGCGTGCGCGGGGTTGGCCGCGTCCAGGTCCCGGATGACGTCGGCCGGGGTGGCGCCGTCGGGCCACGGCACGCCGAGCGCGTGGGCGGACAGGCGGAGGCGTGCGACGTCGCGGGGATCGGCGTCGGGCAGGGTGCGCAGGATGCCCACGCGTCCGTCGAGCATCAATCGCGCCGCGCAGATGCCGGTGAGCAGGGAGATCTGCGCGTTCCACTCCTCGACCGGCAGGGTCGCGCGGCTGCCCAGCGTCCAGACGCCGTCGGCGCCCTGCTCGACCACCTGCTCCGGCGTGGGGAGCGTGATGCCGCCGCGCGCGCGCTCCGCCGCCTCCCGGAGGGTGCCGATCTCGCGAAGGAGCTGCAGCGACTCGTCGGCGGAACCGTCGTCGAGCGCGGCCTGGGCGCCTACGTACGTCAGCTGGGCGCGACTCCGTACCGAGGCGCGCACGACGGTCGTGGACACGGGCTGACCCGCGGCATCGAGGTCGATGGTCCAGAGCAGCGCCGGGGTCACCTGGTCCGGGAGCAGGCTGGCGGCCCCCTCAGAGAGCAGAGGCGGGTGGAGCGGCGTGCGGCCGTCGGGGGCGTACAGGGTCTCGACGCGCTCGCGGGCCTCGTCGTCGATCGCGCCGCCCGCATCGACCCACGCGGCGACGTCGGCGATCGCGTACTGCACGCGGAAGCCGTCGCCCCGGCGGGCGAGGTGGACGGCCTGGTCCAGGTCCTTCGAACCCTCGGGGTCGATGGTGACGAACGGGACGTCGGTGGCGTCGACCCGCGGGAGGTTCGGCCCGCGGCGGATCGCGGACGACGCCTCCGCGAGCACGCCCGGCGGGAAGTCGGCGGGGACGTCCAGCTCGCGGCGCAGCGCGTCGAGACCCCGCCGGACGAGGACGTCGACCGCCTCCCCGTGCGCCTCTTGCGGCGGGCGGGCGTGCAGCTGGACGTGGCGTCGGGGCACGTCGCGAGCCTAGGCGGGCGCCGGGGCGGACGCCCGTCATATGCGGTCGGCTCGTCGACGCGCGCGGGCGATCCGCCCCGGGGCGGATGGCCCTCGCGCGCCGTCGGCGGCGAGGGCCATCCACCGGGCGTTGCCTACTGAGGGAACGTGATGCGCCCACCCGTCGGGACCGGGTACGGCACGGCCTGGCTGGAGTGCTTGCCCAGGTAGGCGATGAGCACGTCGAGGTCGCTCTTGCCGACGAACACCTTGGTGCCGCTTCTGATGGCGGTGAAGTTGTCGCCGCCCCCGCCGAGGAACTCGTTCATGGCGACGCGGTAGGTCGCCGTCGGGTTCACCGGCACACCGTTGATCGCGACCGACACCAGCCGGTTCTCGTTGACCACCCCGGACGGCTTGACGACCTCGCTGACGTTCGCCGAGACCTGCAGGACCTTGGGCGAGGCACCCTGGCCCACCCACTGCTGGCCGAACATGGTGAGGACGTCCGCCCCGGTCATCGAGATCACGTTCATGATGTTGGTGAAGGGCTGGACCGTGAACGCCTGGCTGTACGTCTGCGCACACGGAGAGCCCGCCGGGGTGCAGACGAAGTCGCCCCTGATGCCTCCGGGGTTCATGATCGCGAAGTCCGCGCCACCGGTGTTGAGCGGGTCCGTCTTCAAGCCCTCCAGCTGCGCGTCGGCGATCAGGTCGCCGGCCGGCGACTCACCCGACGCCGGGCACAGCACGACGGTGCAGCCACGGCCGAGGATCGTCCCGCCGATGTAGCCGACGACAGTGTTGGCGATCGGACCGAGGTAGGTGTTGTAGCGGCTGATGATGTCCGTCTCGGCCGGCGCGGGCGTGACGTCGCGGAGGACCGGCATGTTCGTCGCGACCACCGACGGTCGGACGATGTCCTTCGTCCGCGGGTCGTAGTTCAGCTCGATGTCGGTGTACAGGCGGCCGAAGGACGACCCGCTGGTCACCATGCGCGGCTGGCCCTGCGGGTCGGGGATGTTGCACGTGTAGGCGGTGTGCGTGTGGCCCGTGACGATGAGGTCGACGGCCGGGCTGATCTGCCGGGCGATCGGCACGATGTCGCCGCTCAGGCCGAGTCCGCCGCCGGCGTTGCAGTCGTAGTTGTAGGCGCCGCTGGCCGGGGAGCCGCCCTGGTGCAGCAGGACCACGATCGACTCCACGCCCTCGCGCTGCAGCTCCGTCGCGTACTTGTTCGCGGTGGACACCTCGTCGAGGAACGACAGCCCCTGGACGCCGGCCGCGGTGACGATGTCCGGCGTGCCCTTGAGCGTCATGCCGATGAAGCCGATCTTGACGCCGTTGAGCTTCTTCACGACATACGGCTGGAACAGGGTCTTGCCGGTGTCGGTGACCACGACGTTCGCGGACAGGAACGGGAAGTCGGCCCCCGTGAACGAGCCGGGACCGGCGGGGCAGCTGTCGGCCGCGGGCGTCCCGTCCGGGTTGGTGCGACAGCCGCCGTTCTGCATCCGCTTGAGCTCCGTGGAGCCCTCGTCGAACTCGTGGTTGCCGACGGTGGTGACGTCGAGCCCGAGCGCGTTCATCGCCTCGATGGTCGGCTCGTCGTGGAACGCTCCCGAGAGCAGCGGGCTGGCGCCGATCAGGTCGCCGGCAGCGATGGTCAGCGAGCGGTCGTGGCCCTGCCGCGCCTGGGCCAGGTGCGTCGAGAGGTACGCGACACCTCCCACGGTCTGCGCCGTCGTCGTGCCGTCCGGGTTGAGCCGGGTCACCGTGCCCGACGATCCTGTGGGCGGCTCGAGGTTGCCGTGGAAGTCGTTGATGGCGAGCAGCTGGATGTCCTTGTACCTCTGCTCGCCGGGATCGTCACCAGGCCCCTGTCCCGCGAACGCCGGCCCCGCCAGCAGTCCTGACGCCGCGGCGAGCCCCGCCACAGCCATCGTCGTTCCGAGTCGCACGGGCCACCGAGACATAGATTCCTCCGACGTCGTCGTCGAGCACGATTGAGCGCGTTGATGCTCCCATCCCGTGGGCCGGATTGGGAATGGGGCAAAGCGGGCGAAAGGCGGGGCTGTCCCGCTCCGACGGTGCTTCACGGCGGGCGCTGTCCCCGCCTGGATCCCCCGAGCAGGTCCCCCCAGCGCGCCGAACTCCCCGCCGTCTCCTAGCCTGCGGGGATGCTCCAGCCGAGATCCCGCCGCCGAGCCCTCCTGCGGGCCGTCGGCTTCGGCGTCGGCGTGTCCGTGCCCGTCTTCGTCCTCGCCTACCTGGTGCGCGCGGAGGCGCCGGGGCTGATCCGGTTCGACGAGGAGACGATCGCCGCCGCGACCTCGTTCACCCGTGAGCACCCTGCATTCCTCCGGGCGCTCGTGGTGTGGGAGAAGCTGCTGCGACCCGTCTGGGTCAACCTCGCCGGCGGCCTGGTGTGCCTGTGGGTCTGGCGACGGCACGGCCTGGCCACCCGCGCGCTGTGGGCCTTCGTCACGCTGATGTCCGCGTGGGCGCTGCAGGTCGGCGCGAAGGCGCTCGTGCAGCGGGCCAGGCCCGTGGTGGACGACGCCCTCGAGCACGCGCCGGGGTCGAGCTTTCCCTCCGGTCACGCGACGAACACGGCCGCCGCGGCCCTCACGTTGACGCTTCTCGTCTGGCCCTTGCTCGGACGGCGAGGACGGGTCGTCGTCCCGGTCGTCGGCGGCACCGTCACCCTGATCACCGCCGCGGACCGGGTGTTCCTTGGCGTGCACTACCCGTCCGACGTCATCGCCGGCATCCTGCTCGGCACCGCGATGGCCGGCGCCTCGTACATCGGCTACCAGGGCTGGAGCTTGCCGCCCTCCACAGAAGGGGTCTCATGACTCTCCTCGTCGGCGAGCGGAAGAGCCGCAGCTCCGCCAGCACGTTCGTGCACCGCTACGAGCTCGACACGTCCGCACCCACGTTCGGCTCGGCGTGCCGCGACCTCGCCACGCGGGCGGCGCTCCCCGCCGTCCTGTGGTGGGTCGTCATGGTCGGGACCGGCCTCCTGATCGTCGGGCCGCTCCACGACCTGCCCGCGGAGACCGGGGTCGACAGGTGGTTCGCGGCGCGCCGCATCGCGGGCCTCAACTCCCTCACGCTGGTGCTGTCGAACTTCGGCCAGACGCAGTACGCCATCGCCGTGTGCGTGCTCGTGGTGGCGCTGTTCTGGTGGCGCACGAGGCAGTGGTGGCTGGCCGCGGTCCCGGCGATCGCGCTCGGACTGCAGTCCATCCTCTTCTTCACCGCGTCGCTGCTCGTCGGCCGCGGGCGTCCCGAGGTCGAGCTGCTCGACAACTCGCCGCCGACCACGGCGTACCCGAGCGGCCACACCAGCGCGTCGACGGCGCTCTACGTGTCGCTCACCCTGCTCTGCCAGCGGATCAGCCGGCCGTGGCTGCGGTGGGGGCTGACGGTGGTCTGCCTCCTCGTCCCCTTCGCGGTCGCGACGGCGCGCCTGTACCGCGGCATGCACCACCCCACGGACGTCCTCGTCGGCATGGCGAACGGCCTCGTGTGCGCGTTCCTCGCCTGGCGGTACCTGCGGCGGGACGTGTGAGCGTCGCGAAGGAGCGGTGAGGAACGGCAGGGTTCGCCGGGCGGAGGGCGTGGGATTCGAACCCACGAGAACGGGGTTGTCCCGCTCCAACGGTTTTCAAGACCGTCTCTTTCGGCCGCTCAGACAGCCCTCCCGCGCGAGCCCTCGGCCCGTCGCGGCACGAGTCTCCCACAAGCCCTCGCGAGAATATGGTCTAGACCAGTAGATTCCCTAGGGTCCGCGCGCCTCGCTCCTTGCGGTCAGGGTGAGACGGCCGACGGCCGCGGCGGCCAGTTCCCTCGAGCCTCGGCCACCACGTCGCCTGACCTAGTCAGAACTCCGGCAGCCTGGGCTTCGCAGCGCGACCGGGGCCGCGCGAGGCGGATGCCTTACTTCTCGGCCGCGCTCGCAGAGACCGTGGTCATGGAGCACTCGTGGGGTGGCGACGGCGTGCATGGGGAAGAGTGCTGGACCAGTTGCGCCGTGACTGGTCTAGACCTCATGATGGCGGCAAGGGTCGGGTCGCCACGTGCGGGGCTGTGCCGGTCCGTGCGCACGAAGGCACACGCAGGAGGTCGCACGTGGACGAACCGGAGCAGGGCGCCGGGCACAAGTACCTCGTGGTGCGCGACCACCTCGCCGGCCTCGTTGCGCAGGAACTCCGGGAGGGCGACGCGATCCCCTCCGAGCGCCACCTCAGCCTGCAGTTCGGCCTCTCGCGGATGACCGTGCGGCACGCCGTCGACACCCTCGTCACCGACGGCGTGCTCGTCCGCGAGCACGGGCGCGGCACGTTCGTCGCCCCCCAGCGCATCGACGTGGAGCTGCGGCTGACCACGTTCGATGAGGAGATGCGCCGCCGGGGCATGGAACCCGCGACCACCGTGCTCACCGCCCAGGTGGTCGCCGCAACCCCGGACGTCGCGACCGCGCTCGACATCGAGCCGCGCCAGAAGGTGCACTTTCTCTACCGGGTGCGCAGCGCCGACGGCACGCCCATCTGCGTCGAGCAGGTCTGGGTGCCCGTCGCGCTCGCGCCGTCGCTCTTTGACGCCGGACCGCCCCCGAGCGTGTACGAGGCGCTGCGCGGTCTGGGCCTGGCCCCCGAGTGGGGCGAGGACACGCTGTCCGCCGACGAGGCCACCGACACCGAGGCGTCGCTGCTCGGGCTCGTCGACGCGCGGGCGGTGCTGCGCGCCGAGCGGCGCACCTACTCCGTCGACGCGACGACCATGCTCTCCCGCGCCTGCTACCGCGCCGACCGCTACAGCGTCCGGGTCCCCCTGCGGGCTCGCCGACCGGCGCCCGTGCCGCGCCGCCCCGCGGTGGACGTGTCGTGGTCGTGACCCGCCTGGAGATCGCGGTCCAGGACGTCGGCGGTGCGGCGATCTCGGCCGCGCTGGGGGCCGACCGGCTCGAGCTCTGCGCCGCGCTCGCCGCGACCGGCGGCCTCACGCCGTCGATCGGGCTGCTCGACGCGGTCCTCGCCGCCGTCCCCGCGCACGTCGGCGTCCACGTCCTCGTGCGACCCCGGCCGGGGTCGTTCGTCTACTCCCCGGAAGAGCTCGATGTGCAGGTCAGGGACGTGCGGGCCGTCGTCGCGGCGGGGGCGGCCGGCGTCGTGGTCGGCGCCCTCACCTCCGCCGGCATCGTGGACCAGGCCGCGTTGGGACGGCTGGTGGAGGCCGCGGACGGGCGCGAGGTCACGTTCCACCGCGCGCTCGACACCGTCTCGTCGCTGGGTCCGGCGCTCGACGCGCTCGCGTCGCTCGGCGTCACCCGCGTCCTGACGTCCGGCGGTGCGGCGCGCTGCATCGACGGGGTCGACCGGCTCGCCTCGACCGTGGCGCTGGCCGCCGGTCGCCTGCAGGTCATGGCCGGCGGCGGGGTGCGGCCCGCCGACATCCCCACGCTCGTCGCGGCCGGCGTCGACGCCGTGCACCTCTCGGCAAGCCGGCACGTCGACGAGTCCGGCGGTCCGGGGGGCGGCTCGTCGGGCTGGACGACGACGGACCCGGCGCTGGTGGCCAAGGCCGTCGCCGCCCTCGGGCGCGACTGAACCGAGCCGGTTCAGACGCCCTGGACCGCCTCGAGCCGCCCGGAGGCGATGGCGGCGACCAGCGCGGCGTGGTCCTTCTCGGTGCGGTCGGCGTAGCCGGCGGCGAAGTCGGCGAACGCCTCGTCCGCCACCTTGGACCCGCCGAGATACGCGGCGATGGCGACGCGGTCCCCCGACCGTGCGTGGGCCCGGGCCAGCGTCCAGGCGCAGAGCGCCCCGTAGTCCCGCATGCCGACCGGCACCATGGTCTCGACCACGGCCGAGCCCTTCCAGTCGCGCAGCTGGCGCACGTAGAAGTCCCGGGTGACGCCGTCGATCCCCTCGTTGCGCTGCCACCCGAGCATGGTGTCGCTGGCYGCCTGCATCAGCCGCTGGCCCTCGACCACGCGCTGCCCGGACTGCGTGTACTCGCTGGCTCCGAGGAACTGCTCCAGCACGGACGCCTGAGCCTCCTTGGCCTGAAGCACGAGGTAGTCGTCCCCGTCGGCTCCCTCCAGCAGCAAGATCCAGGCGCGCGTCCCGACGCTTCCGACGCCGACGACCTTCCGCGCCATGTCGACCACGCGGTACTGACCCACCAGGTGCCGCCGGTCCGGCTGCAGGCTCGCCTGGTAGGCACGCACCAGGTCGTTCATCCCGGTGGCAAAGCGCGCGGCGCCCTCCTCGCCCAGCAGCTCGGACATCGAGGTGACCAGGGGCGGGTCCGAGAGGAAGCGCCGGTGGCCGTCGACCACCTCGGTGAGCTTCGCCACGGACTGCAGGTGGTCGCGCGTGCGCGCCTTCTTCACGGTGGACTGGGCAGACTTGGCCTGGGCCTTGCCGAATGTGGTCCCGTTCTTCGCCAGGAAGTCGTCGACGTCGAGCCGGGCGTACCAGACGTCGATGTTCGGCTTGGCTGCGAACTCCCGGATGGTCGTCCGGTAGGCCTTGGCGACGCTCAGCACCAGGTCGCGGCGTTCCTTGCGGCTGAATCCGTTGCCACGGGCGGCGATCTCGACGCTGGCCAAGAGCCGCTTGACGTCCCATTCGAACGGGCCCGGGAGGGTCTCGTCGAAGTCGTTGAGGTCGAACAGCATCCGACGCTCCGGGGTGCCGTACAGGCCGAAGTTCGACAGGTGCGCGTCGCCGCACAGCTGCGCGTCGAGGCCGGTGTCGGGCGTCGCCGCCAGGTCCGACGCCTGGATCAACGCGGCGCCGCGGTAGAAGGTGAACGGGGTGGCCACCATCCGGCCGTACCGGAGCGGAACCAGCTCGGGCAGGCGGGTGTGACCCTGGGAGACCAGCAGCTCGATGGGGTCGGGGCGGGAGAAGCCGGAGCCGACGTCGGCGAGCGCCTCGCGCGGCAGCAGGACCCTGGCCGCGGCACCGCGGGCAGCGCGCTCGTCGCGGCTGAGGTGGGTCACCGGGTCGGCGGCCCGGCGGCGGTGCGGCCGCAGCGGTGGCACGGAACGCGGGGCTCCTGGGGGCAGGACGATCGGGGGCTGCGCACCGGCGCTCTGGTTCATTTCCTGAAACTAAGCCGGTTGTGGCCTGCGGGGAAGGGGGCTGAGCAGCAGGTTCACCCGACCCGTTCCCACCAGTGGGCCGGCCAGCCGGGCGAGACGACCGTGAGCCCGTGCAGCGCCGAGACCTGGGCGAGCTGCACGTCGTACGTCGCGACGCTCCCGACCTCGGGGTGCGCCAACGCCGCGCCGACGTGCAGCGCGACGAACGGGGGGAGCACGCCCGAGACCCTCGTCGCCGCGCGCAGCGTCTGGTCGGAGAAGCGGATGACTTCGACGCGCTCCTCGACGTCGTGGGCCACACCGTTCGCCTCGACACCCCGGGGGCGCGCGGCACGGCGCAGCTCGGTCAGGCCGAGCGGGGTCGTGAGGAGCTGCGCCTCGTGGTCGGCCGCCCACGCCAGCCACTGCGCGCGGCACGGCGCACCCTCGAGGTACCGGGAGAGCGCGGAGCCGTCGGCGTAGACGCGCTGCGTCGGCGGGGCGCTCCGACGGGATGCTGGATCGGAGGCGCGGAGCGGCGGTGCCGAGCCTGCGGGTTCGTCGTCGCGCGCCGCACGCGGCTGCGGGAGCACGCCCGTGCCGTCGCCACCACGCGGACGTGGCGGCGGGACGGAGGACGAGTCGGGCACCCCTCTATGATCCCCCAGCTCACCGGCAGACGACTGCGGCCGGCCCCCCTGCAGGGGCCGGCCGCCGTCGGGTGTGACCTCTGTGGTCACCGGCTGCGCAGACGCTCCATCGCGAGCTGCACGAGCGAGATGAGCGCCTGCTTCGTGGCCGCACGCGACCTGGCGTCCGTGTAGAGCACCGGCACGTGCGCCGGGATGGCGAGCGCCTCGCGGACGTCGTCCAGCTGGTGCTTGGCGACGCCGTCGAAGCAGTTGACACCCACGACGAACGGGATGCCACGGCTCTCGAAGTAGTCGACGGCCGGGAAGCACTGGTCGAGCCGGTCGGTGTCCACCAGCACGACGGCGCCGATGGCGCCGCGGACCAGGTCGTCCCACATGAACAGGAACCGGTCCTGGCCGGGGGTGCCGAACAGGTAGAGCCAGAGCGAGCCCGGCAGGGCGATCCGACCGAAGTCCATCGCCACCGTCGTGGTGGTCTTGCGGTCCGACACGCCGCCGGCGTCGTCGACGCCGACCGAGTGCTCCGTCATCGCGGCCTCGGTGTTGAGGGGCTCGATGTCCGAGATGGAGCCGATGAAGGTCGTCTTGCCGACGGCGAACCCGCCGGCGACGACGATCTTCACGACTGTGGGTGCGACGCTTCCTGCCGTGCCCGCCGGAGCGGCCACAGCGGCGTCAGAGGGCGGAAATGCCATTGAGAACACTCTCCAGCACGCTGAGGGACAGGGCAGGGGACTCACCGGTGTTGACCTCGACCGGCTGTGAGGTGTGCACGCGCACGTACTGCTGGTCTGACAGGTCGGATACCAGGATCCGGATCACGCCGAGTGGCAGGTGGAGCAGAGCGGAGAGCTCTGCCACCGAGATGTAGTTGGACGCTGCATGCTGCAGGATCGCTCGCTTCTCGGGCGGCAGACCCTGGCTCGCGACGGCGCCGGGCATCACCTCGACCAGTGCCTCGAGAGGCAGGTCGGAGCGCGCCGAGCGCACGCGGCCACCGGTCACGGCGTACGGCCGGACCGTTCTGGCCTCGTACTCGATGTGCTCGCTCATGAGTCAGTCTCTCCTCGTGGCTGTCAGGCCACCGGCGCGCGCGTGGCGCCGTCGACGGGAAGCTGACCGCGCATCTCGGAGATGAGCTGCGGCGTGAGGGTCGCCTCGGTACGGGAGACGAGCATCGCCATCTCGTAGCCGATGAGGCCCACGTCGCAGCTGGACTCCGCCACGACGGCGAGGACGGAGCCGTTCGAGACGCTCATGAGGAAGAGGAACAAGTTGTCCATCTCGATGATCGCCTGACGCACCTCCCCCGCACGGAGCTGGCGCGCGGCGCCACGGGTCAGGCTCGACATCCCGGAGACGATGGCCGCGAGCTGGTCGCCGCTGGTGCGGTCGAGCTGCTCGGACATCGCCATGAGAAGACCGTCCGCAGACACCACGAGTGTGTGGCGGGTGCCGGGCACGGTCCGGACGAAGTTGTCCAGGAGCCAGCCGAAGTTGGCTGCCTCGGTGCTGAGCGCGGTCACACTTCCTCCTTGCTGGTGCAGTCGATGACTGCGGGGTCAGACGCCACCATGGCGGTGACGACGGTTGTGGGGTGCGGGGCAGTCATCAGCTCACGCCGTTCTGGCCGGACGGGTCCTCCATGGCGCGACGGCCACGGGTGGTCCCGGACTGGAAGCTCGACAGACGCGACCGGAGCTGGTCCGCGTCACGCTGCACGGGCTTCCCTTCGTCCTCGGTGACGGTCGTCGCCGGGACAGCTGTGGGGACACGCTTGGTCAGGCGCTCCGCGTTGCCACCCGATGCCGCCGGCCGGTAGGCCGAGAGCTGGGAGAGCTCGGAGAGTGCCTGCTCCTGGATGTCCGAACGGAGCGCGAGCATCGCCGCCACCTCGTCGTCGAGCGTGCCGACGCGGGGTGCCACCGACGGCGGCAGCGCGGGCTGCGGGACCGTCGAGGCGGGTGTCGGGTTGCCACCCGGACGAGCAGCCCACTCGGGCGGCTGCCACGAACCGGCCGGTGCAGGCTCAAGAGGAGCCGGCGCCGTCGGGGTCTGAGCGGCCGGGACAGGGGCCGGAGCCGCGGGGGCAGGCCAGGCGGTCGACGCCATCCACGACTGCGACGAGTCGGCGCCGACGGGCGACTGCGGGGCAGCCGCCTCCGACGTCCATGCCGACGTGCGCACGGGCGCGGCCGGGTTGACCGGCGCGGGGGCGGCCACAGGTGCCTGGGCGACCGGGGCGGCGACCTCGGGGGCAGCCTGCTCGGCGGCCTTCTTCTTGCCGAACAGGCTCCAGCGGCGACGCCCCTTGGCGTCGTCCGACGGCGTCTGCACGAGCTCCGCGAACGGCGCCTCAGCCGGCGCAGCCGGGGCTGCGGTCGGTGCCCACGCCGGAGCGGCGACGGGCTCCGGTGCCGCGAACGCGACCGGTGCCTCCTGGTACGCGGGGGCCTGCGGCTCGAAGGCAGCGGGCTCCGGCGTGACGGCGGCTTCCGCCTCGATCGGGCTGAACAGCTGCGTCGGCGAGTCGACCCCGGCCAGCGGCGCCTGGAAGGCCGGCCACGCCGGCGCCTCCTGGACAGGAGCCGCCCACGCGGGTGCCTCCTGCTCGGCGACGGGCTGCGGCTCGGGCTCTGCCGGGACCTCGGTCTCGGCCTGGTACTCGGCCTCGACCTCGGACTCGATGTCGGGCTCGAGGTAGACGCGCTGGAACGCGACACCATCGACGACGGCCAGCTCGGGCTCGGGCTCCGGCGCGACCTCGGCGACAGCCTCGGCGGCCTGCTCCTGCCACTGCGGCGCCTGCCAGGTCGGCGGCTCCCAGGCGGGGGTCGGCCACGCGGCGTCGTCGGCGACGGGCTCCGACTGCTGCTCCTCGGCTGCGGGCTCCTCGACCGGTGCAGCGACCTCGGCGGCGGGCTCCGGCACGATCGGCATGGCGCCGGTGTGCCAGGCACGGGCCTCGTCGAGCGTCCGCTCGAACGGGACGTACGGCGCGGGCACGTCGGAGGCGGGTGCGCCCCAGCCCGAGTAGCCGCTGTACGACGTGAAGCTCCGGACCGGCGCAACGGTCTCGACCGGGGGAGCAACCTCGGCCACCTCGGCCTCGGCAGCGGCCGCTGGTGCAGCGACGCGCGCGGTCAGCGCGACAGGAGCCTCCTCGGAGACGACGGGCGCCTCCCAGGCCGGCTCGTCGTCGACGATCGCCTGGTCCCATGCGTGAGTGTCAGACGCCGCGGGCGGCTCCCACGCAGGGGTCTCCTGAGCGACGGGCGCCTCCCAGGCCGGAGCCTCGGCCGCGGGCGCCTCGGCCTCGGGCGCCTCGGTCTCGGCGGTCTCCCACGCGGCGGTCGGCGCCTCCCAGGCCGGAGCCTCCTCGACGGGAGCCTCCCACGACGCGGGCTCCTGCTCGGCGGGCGTGTCGAGCTCGGCGGTGTCCCACGCGGGGGTCGGCGCCCAGACGGGAGCCTCCTCGACAGGAGCCTCGGTCTCAGCGGCGTCCCACGCGGGGGTCGGCGCCCAGACGGGAGCCTCCTCGACAGGAGCCTCGGTCTCAGCGGCGTCCCACGCGGCGGTCGGCGCCCAGACGGGAGCCTCCTCGACAGGGGCCTCGGTCTCAGCGGCGTCCCACGCGGGAGCCTCCTCGGCAGGAGCCTCAGCCTCAGCGGCGTCCCACGCGGGGGTCGGCGCCCAGACGGGAGCCTCCTCGGCAGGAGCCTCAGCCTCAGCGGTGTCCCACGCGGCGGTCGGCGCCCACGCGGCAGCCTCCTCGACAGGAGCCTCAGCCTCAGCGGCGTCCCACGCGGCGGTCGGCGCGCACGCCGGAGCCTCGTCGGCCTCGGGTGCGGCCTCGGCCAGCGCCGCGGCGGCGACGTTCTGGGCCTCGCGGTGCTCGGCCTCCTGCGCCTCCCACGAGTCCTCGTCGTCGACCAGCTGCGGGACGACCATGGGCTCGGCCGGCGCAGCGTGCGCACCGCTCGACATCCAGGGGGCGCGGACCGCGTTCGACTGGGCCGGCGGCAGGGCGCGCTCGTCCTCGGACTCGAGGGCGGGCACCACCATGTTCTCGTCGGCGTCGGTGGTCGCGGCGGGCGTCTCGGTGCGGCCACGGAAGCCGGAGAAGAGTCCGGCACGGGCCGCCGGCGCCGGCGCGGCGGCGGACGCAGCGGACGACGTCGCCTCCTCCGGCTGGGCCCAGGCGGAGGTCGAGGCGCGGCTGCGGCTCGGCAGGCCACCCTTCTCGGGCGCGAGGGTCGCGGGCTGCCAGTCGGAGCCGGCGGCCTGGATCTCGGGCGCGATGCGGCCGTCGGGGGCCTCGGGCAGGACGAGGTTGTCCTCGTCGAACGTCTTCTTGGACCGCGTCGGCAGCCCGGTGGACTGCGCGAGCTCGGTGACCGGGATGGGTCCGGCGTGCTCGTCCGAGCCGTCCTCACGACGACGACGGTGCGGCAGGCCGAGGGGCGTCTGGCCGTCGGTCAGCGACGCGAGGTCGACCTCCTGGACGACGGGGGCCTCGATCTGCGGCACGCCGGCGTCGTTGCTGGGGGCCGCGAGGGCAGCCGGCGCGCCGCCGCCGTAGAGGGCGGTCTCGTTCGCGACGAACAGCGTGGCGGGGAACTTGACGATCGTCTCGGTGCCCGTGCCGTGCGCGGCCTTGAGGAGCTTCACCTCGGCGCCGAGGCGCTGGGCGATGCGGCCGACGACGAAGAGGCCGAGGCGCTGGTTGCCGAGGGAGTCGCTCGCCGAGGTCGAGAAGATCTTCGCGTTCGCGGCCTCGAGCTCCTGGTCGCTCATGCCCAGGCCCTGGTCGAGGACGCGGACGACGACGAACTGGCCCGAGACGCCGGTGGTGACGATGACGGGGGTCTCCGGCTCGGAGAAGATCGTCGCGTTCTCGAGCAGCTCGGCGAGCAGGTGCGCGGCGCCGAGGGCGTTGAAGCCGTGCATGTGCGGGTCGACCTGCAGGTCGAGCTCGATGCGGTCGTACTGCTCGATCTCCGAGGAGGCCGTGCGGACGACGTCCGAGAGCGGCATGGCGTCGCGCAGGCGACGGCCCGAGTCGATGCCGGCGAGGACGAGGAGCGACTCCGCGTTACGACGCATGCGGGTGGCGAGGTGGTCGAGGCGGAACAGGTTCGCCAGGGTGCTCGGGTCTTCCTCAGCACGCTCCAGCGAGTCGATGAACGACAGCTGGCGGTTGAGCAGGACCTGGTCGCGACGGGCGACGTTGACGAACATCTCCGCGATGGAGCCGCGCAGCGCGGCCTGCTCCTGGGCGACCTGGACCGTGGTCTGGTTCACCGAGTTGAACGCGGCGGCCAGCTGGCCGACCTCGTCGCGGGACGTCACGGGGATGGGCGCCAGCGTGATCTCGGGGCCCTCACCGGGGACGGCCACCTGCTCGACCAGTCGCGGCAGCTGCTCGCGGACGTCACCGGCGGCCTTCGTCAGGCGGCGCAGCGGGACGATGATCGAGCGGGAGACGACGAGGGCGAGGAGCAGCGACAGGAACGCGGCGAGGAAGGCGGCGCCGATGGTGACGAACGCCCGGGTCTGGGCGTCGGCGGCGGCCTGCGAAGCGACGTCGCCGGCCGCGGCCAGGATCTTGTCGTTCACCGCGGACAGGTTCGCCAGCTGAGACTGGACGTCTCCCGCGAAGGCGGTGGGATCGACCGCGGCGAAGCCCTGCGCGTTGCCCTGCGAGAGCAGGGACCGCATCTGCGTGAACTGCGACGTCGGGTCCTTCTGCGGCAGCGCGAGGTCCGGGACGCCGAGGCCGGAGACGGAGTTCCGGGCGCGGCCGCGGGAGAGCTCGGTGGCAGCGGTGCTGTTGGTGAAGGTGCGCAGCAGTGCCGGCGCCTCGGCCCGGGAGCTCCAGAGGGCGACGCCGTTGATGAGCTCGGCGACCAGGTTGTCGGCCGTCTGGCTGGTCTCCTGGTAGGCCGTCACGTACGAGGACAGCTCGCGGTTGTGCAGGGAGTTCGAGACCTGCTCGACGAGGGAGACCTGGCCGGTGATGAGGTCGCCGTAGTTGCGCTGGATCAGGGCGCGCTGGGCCTTGGTGTCCACGCGGGTACGCAGCGAGGGGAGCATCGTGTTGTACGCCGACTGGACCGCGAGGAACTGGTTGACGACCGGCTGCGGGAACTGGGAGAGGTCGAGCTTCGCGGTGTTGGGTCGGACGGAGGCCAGAGCCGCGTCCGTCTCCGCACGCGCCGCGGCGATCTGCTCGGTCGATCCGCCGTTGAGCGACAGGATCCGCTCCATCTGGACCGCGGTCGCCAGCGGGCCGTAAGCCTCGAGCGTGGTGACGACGCCCTCGGCGGCCTTCGCGTAGCGCAGGTCCTGCAGGGCACCGAACGAGATGTACGCGCCGGCGCCAAAGATGACGAGGATGGGGACGGCGAGGACAGCCATCACTTTGGCGCGGATGCCGAGCCGTCGCAGCATGTCGTTCCCTTCCGTCTTCCGGCAACAGGTGTTGCCGCCAAGTCGTGCCGGTGGTGCCCTCTGGTCAGTCGGACCGCGAGGTGTCCCGTTGCCCTTCATCGGCTCTTGGACGTAGGACCATTAGCCCGCGGCAGAGTTTGCCATGGACCTCACCCGGTGGGATACGGCGACCTGACGGCCCTTTCGGGTGTCGTGTGCTAGCAGCCGGGCCTGCAAGGTCCTGGGTTCTGTGCGGGTTACTGTGCGGACGTGCGTGCGGTGGTGATCACGAAGCCGGGTCATCCGGACGTCCTCGCAGTCGACGAGGTGGCCGAACCCGCCCCCGGACCGCTGGACCTGATAGTCGAGGTCGCGGCCGCCGGAGTCAACAGGGCCGACCTCCTCCAGCGCGCCGGTCACTATCCCCCGCCCTCCGGAGCCCCCGCCTGGCCGGGACTCGAGGTGTCCGGGACGGTCGTCGCGCGCGGGGACGGCCTGGGTGCCGACGACCTCGCCGTCGGCGACCGGGTCGCCGCCCTGCTGGCCGGCGGCGGATACGCCGAGCGGGTCGCCGTGCCCGCCGCGCTCGCGCTGCGGATCCCGGAGGGTGTGTCGACCGTCGACGCCGCCGCGCTGCCCGAGGCGCTGGCCGCCGTCTGGTCGAACCTGCGCGCGGCCCGCCTGTCCCCGGGCGAGACCCTGCTCGTGCGCGGCGGCTCGGGCGGCGTCGGGACCGCGGCCGTCCAGCTGGGGCACGCGCTCGGCACCCGCGTGATCGCGACGGCCGGCGGCCCGCAGCGGTGCGCCCGGGTGCGTGACCTCGGGGCCGATGTGGTGGTCGACCACCGTGAGCCCGGCCTGGTCGACCGCGTGCTCGAGGCGACCGACGGCCGCGGCGTCGACGTCGTGCTGGACGTGCTGGGCGCGGGCGGCCTGGCGGACAACCTCGCGATGCTGGCGGACGACGGCCGGCTCGTCGTCATCGGCATGCAGCAGGGCCGGCGGGGCGAGCTGGACCTGGCGGTGCTGCTCGGCAAGCGGGCGAGCATCCTCGGCACGATGCTGCGCTCGCGCCCGCTGGAGCAGAAGGTCGCGATCATGGACGGCGTACGCCGGCACGCGTGGCCGTTCGTCGCCGACGGCTCCGTGCGACCGGTCGTGCACGCTCGGCTGCCGTTCGACCAGGCGGCCGACGCCCACCGGCTGCTGGAGACCGGCGAGGCCTTCGGCAAGGTCCTGCTGATCCCCTAGTCCAGGAGGCCTGCGGCCAGCGCCGGGGCGATCACCGGGGTCAGGGGCAGGCGCGGGATCAAGGTCGCCTGGACCGCGTGGTAGAGATCCGCCTTGCCCGCCCAGACCGTCCGAGACACCTGGTTGTCGGTGCCGAGCTCGTGCCACCACGACCCGCCGACCCGGTCGAGCACATGCTCGCCGATGTACTCCCACCATTGCGTGTAGGCGGCGTCGAACCGCTCCTCGCCCGTCGCGGCGTGCAGCGCGGCGGCTGCGGCCACGGCCTCGGCGGCCACCCAGTGCATGCGCTCGCGCACCACGGGCGCCCCAGACCAGTCGACCGTGTAGACGAAGCCGGGGCCGCCGTCGACGTCCCACCCCTCGCGGACGGCGGCGTCGAACAGCGAGATCGCGTCCGCGAGCAGCCAGGCCGGAGCGACATCGCCCCGCGCGGTGACGGCGGCGCGCGCGTGCAGGGTCAGGCGGGCCCACTCGAGCCAGTGGCCGATGGTGGCGCCGTAGGGACGGAACGGGTGCGCCGGGGTGTCGACGTTGTACTCGAGGTCCGGCACCCAGTCGGCGTCGAAGTGCTCGGGGATGCGCCACGAGTTCCCGGCGGCCCAGCCGTGCACCACGCGCTCGACGATCCGCAGCGCGCGGTCCAGCCATATGCGCTGCCCGGTGACGTCGGCGGCCGCGAGGTAGGCCTCGACCGTGTGCATGTTCGCGTTGACCCCGCGGTAGCCGTCCAACGTCGTGAACGTCCGGTCCCACTCCTCGACCACCATGCCGGCCTCGTCGTCCCAGAACCGCTGCTCGGAGACGGCGAGCGCCTCGTCCAGCAGCGCGCGGGCGCCCGGCCGGCCCGCGGTGACCGCGCTCGACGCCGCGAGGATGACGAACGCGTGCGGGTAGGCGGCCTTCGCGGTGTCCCGCGGGGTCCCGTCGCGCTCGACCTCGGCGAACCAGCCGCCGTGCTCGTCGTCGCGGAACGTGGCGGAGAGCGCCGCGAGGCCGTGGTCGACCAGCGCGGCCGAGCCGGGCCGGCCCAGCAGGTGACCGAGCGCGTACACGTGCGTCATGCGGCAGGCGATCCAGAGCTCCAGGGGTCCCTCGACCGCGAGCCCCGCCTCGTCCTGCCGGGCGAACCCGCCGGGGACCACGGAGGCGCGGCCGAACGCGAGGAGCCGGTCGGTCTCGGCCTCGAGCCAGCGGGCGTGGGCGGGTGTGGTGAGCCAGGCCATGGCGACCACCCTAGCGACGGCACCCGACCCCCTGCGCCGAGCGCCGGAGTCGGTCAGAATGCCCGAGTGACCGACAACGACTCGCAGGACGCCCCCCAGGACGAGCAACCCCGCGTGGTGGTGCTCGACGCCCCGCAGGACGACGACGCCCCCGAGGACATCACCTCGCTCGTCGGCCAGCCCGCCAAGGTCATGCGCATCGGCACGATGATCAAGCAGCTGCTCGACGAGGTGCGCAGCGCGCCGCTCGACGACGCCGCCCGCGCCCGCCTCGCGGAGATCCACGAGCGGTCGCTGCACGAGCTCGAAGAGGGGCTGTCGCCCGAGCTCGTCGCCGAGCTGCACCGCATCACGCTGCCGTTCGTCGAGGACCAGGCCCCGTCCGACGCCGAGCTCCGCATCGCGCAGGCGCAGCTGGTCGGGTGGCTCGAGGGACTGTTCCACGGCATCCAGACCGCGCTGGTGGCGCAGCAGATGGCGGCGCAGTCGCAGCTGACGGGGATCCGTCGCCAGCTGCCGCCCGGCCAGGTCGCGGGCCCGCCGGCGGACGTCGGCCGCCGAGACCCGTCGACCGGGCAGTACCTGTAGCGCACCTCACGCCGGCGGCGGCGCCTCGTCGGTCGCCGGCTCCTCGCGGTCCAGGCCGGTGAGCACGATCGCGCCGGAGACCAGCAGCAGCCCGACCACCTCGAGCCCGTGCGGCACCTGCCCGAGCACGACCGCCCCGACGACGGCCGCGGTCGCGGGCAGCATCGCCAGCAGCACGGCGAAGGTCGCCGCCCGCACGCGCCGCAGCACCACCTGCTCGAGCGCGTAGGGGATCACCGACGAGCACACGGCGATCGCGACGACGAGCGCGGCGAGCCGGGCGTCGTGCAGCACCGGGCCGGCACCGCCGGCCAGGAACGGCGCGAGCACCACGGCCCCGGCGGCCATCGCCACCGACAGGCCGGTGATCCCGCCCGACGCGGCCCGGGCCACGCGCCGGCCCAGCAGGATGTACGCCGCCCAGCACGCGGCCGCCACGCCGATGGCCACGAGCCCGATCACCGCGTCCGGCCCGGCGTCCAGGCTCACCCCGGCCAGCAGCACGACGCCGACGGCCGCGATCGCGATGCCCACGCGGTCCCGCCAGCCGCGTCCCGTCACGGCCGCCACGGCCACCGGCCCGAGGAACTCGATCGACACCGCGGTGCCCAGCGGCAGGTGGTCGATGGCGATGTAGAACGCCACGTTCATCACGCCCAGCACCACGCCGAACACCACGGCGGTGCGCAGCTCCGGGCCCGTCCACAGGGCGCGGGACCGCCACGGTCGTCGCCACACGAGCAGGACGACCGCCGCCACCGCGATGCGCAGCCACGCGACCGTGCCGGCGGCGATCGTGCCGAAGATGCCGACGGCGAGCGCCGCCCCGAGGTACTGGGTCAGCCCCGACAGGACGAACAGCAGGGGCGCGGGCACGGCCTCAGGCTAGGCGAGGCCTCACCCCTTCACGGACCCGGCGAGCAGCCCGCGGACGAAGTACCGCTGCAGGCTCAGGAACACGATCACCGGGATGATGATCGAGACGAACGCCCCGGCCGTGAGCAGATACCACTGCGTCCCCCGCTGACCCGTGAGGTTGTACAGGGCGACGGTCAGCGGCGCGACCTTCTGGGACGACCCGGCGAAGGTCAGCGCGACGAGCAGGTCGTTCCACACCCACAGGAACTGGAAGATGCCGAAGGCCGCGAGCGCGGGCTTGAGGATCGGCAGCATCAGCCGGAAGAAGATCGTCACGTGCCCCGC
Source organism: Cellulomonas sp. P1_C4 (assembly GCF_056406355.1). Lineage (NCBI taxonomy): Bacteria > Bacillati > Actinomycetota > Actinomycetes > Micrococcales > Cellulomonadaceae > Cellulomonas > Cellulomonas sp. P1_C4. Next base: position 146,174 of record NZ_JBFUAI010000002.1, read on the forward strand.
GCCGTCGACGCGAGCGGCCTCGATCAGCTCGCCGGGGATCTCCTTCATGAAGTTGTGCAGCAGGAACACCGCGAGCGGCAGGGCGAACATGGTGTGCGACAGCCAGATCGCCCAGAACGTGCCCGCGATGTTGATGTCCGCGTAGATGGTCAGCAGCGGGATGAGCGTGACCTGGATGGGCACGATCTGCAGCGCGAACACGGCGACGAACAGCGCGTTCTTGAAGCGGAAGTTCATCCACGCGAACCCGTACGCCGCCAGCGAGGCGATGAGCAGCGGGATGACCACGGCCGGGATGGTGATGACGATCGAGTTGATGATGTACGGCGCGAGCGACGACGAGCTGTCGGACGACAGCACCGTCTGGTAGTTCTCGAGCGTGAAGTTCGGGTTGGTGAAGACGGTCCACCAGCCCGACTTGTTGATGTCCTCGGCCGGCCGGAACGAGCTGATGAAGAGCCCGAGGGTCGGCACGGTCCACACGACCGCCAGCACCACGGCGGCCAGCGAGGCCCACGGGGACGTCAGCCGCTTCTTCGTGGCTTCCGCGACACCCCGGACGTCGCCGGCCTGGTCGTCCGTGCCCCGGACGACGCCGGTCATGTCCAGCTGGGGTCCGACGGTGCTCATCGTGCCTCCGATCGCCGGATCTGCCGGATGTTGTAGACGATGATCGGGATCACCAGGATGAACAGGAGCACGGCCAGGGCCGCACCCAGTCCCTGGTTGCCCGCGCTGAAGCTCTGCGTGAAGAACTCGTTGGCCACGACGCTGGTGCCGAACTGGCCGCCGGTCATGGTGCGCACGATGTCGAAGACCTTGAGGCTGCCGATGGCGATCGTGGTCAGGACGACCACGAGGGTGGGCCGGATGGTCGGGATGGTGATGAACCGGAACATCCCCCACGACGAGACGCCGTCGAGCCGCGCCGCCTCCACCATGTCCGCCGGGATCGCCTTGATCGCCGCGGAGAGGATCGTCATGGCGAAACCTGCCTGGATCCAGATCATCACCACGATGAGGAAGAAGGTGTTCCACGGCTGGTTGATGAGGAACTGCTGGGGTGTGCCGCCGAGCCACACGATGATCTGGTTGAGCAGGCCGATCTGCTGGGGGTTCACCTTCAGCGTCGGGTCGTAGAACCGGTACTCGTAGACGAACTTCCAGATGATCGACGCGCCGACGAACGAGATGGCGATGGGCAGGAAGATCAGCGACTTCGCGAGCGCCTCGCCCTTGGCGCCGTCGACGATGATGGCGTAGATGAGGCCGACGACCGTCGCGACGACCGGGGCCACGAGCACCCAGAGCACGGTGTTGCGCAGGACCACGAGCTGGTCGGGGGACGTGAAGATCGCCGTGTAGTTGTCGACGCCGATGAATGCCTTGCCGGCGGCGTCGAAGAACGAGCGGATGATCGTGCGCACGGCCGGGTAGACCAGGCCGAGCAGGAGGAGCAGGAACGTCGGCCCGACGAAGAACCAGGCGACCCGTTTGACGCCTCGTTTCTCCAGGAGCGAGACGACGAACAGGATCAGACCGATCACGACGGTGAACGCGAGCAGCGCGAGCACCATCGCTCCGAGCTTGTCGGCGAGCTGCATCGGACCTCCGGACGGGGACGACGACGGACAACGGCGGCCGGCGACGGACGACGGCACTGTCGGAGTGCAGGCCGGTCCCCGGGAGCCACGGACGACTCCCGGGGACGGGCCTCAGCTCAGGACGCCGGCCAGGCGGCCTCGATCTTGTCGAGCGTCGACTTCGTGTCCTGCCCCGTGATCCAGTTGGTCGCTTCCTTCCAGAACGCCGTGTTCGCGGCGGCCGGCATGCGGTCCGAGCCGTCGAAGCGGAACACCGAGTTCGGGTCCTGCAGGATCTTGGCGGAGAGCAGGTCGATGGGGTTCACCAGGTTGGCGTTGTCGAGCCCGCTGTTGGCGGTGATCCAGCCGCCGCCCGTGTCCTCCGAGCTCGCCTTCGCCTTGATGTTCGCCCAGGTGTCGGTCGACCAGAACGTCTGGAGCGCCTGCACCTCGGGACGGTCGCTGAACGCGGTCACGAACTCGCCGGCGCCGAGCACCGGGTGGTCGTCGGCCTTCACGCCCGGCAGGTAGAACGCGAAGACGTCGCCGTCCTCGGCCACCTTGGTGCCCTCGGGCCAGTTGGCCGCGTAGAACGACGCCTGACGGTGCAGCGCGCACTGACCGTCGAGGATCGGCAGGCCGCCGTCCTGGAACGCGGTGCTCGCGATGGACGTGACGTCGCCGAAGCCACCGTTCACGTACTTGGTGTTCTTCAGGTAGTCGCCCACGGCGTCGAGCGCCTTGGTCGGGTCGGCCGAGTTGAACGCCTCCTCGTGCGAGACCCACTTGTCGAAGGACTCCGGGCTGGCGACCCGGAGCATCATGTCCTCCATCCAGTCGGTGATCGGCCAGCCGGTCGCGTCACCCGACGCGATGCCGGCGCACCACGGCTTGATCCCGGTGGCGGCGATGTCGTCGGAGAGCTTCTGCAGCTCGTCGAGCGTCGTCGGGACCTCCCAGCCGTTGTCCTTGAACTGCTTCGGCGAGTACCAGACGAGCGACTTGACGCTGGCGCCCGACGGAGCGGCGTAGAACGTGCCGTCGACCGAGCCGTAGTCCTTCCAGGCCGGCTGCCAGAACTTGTCGACGTTGTCCTCGACCGCCTTCGGCGCGGGAACGACCGTGCCCGTCGCCACCAGCTGGGCCAGCAGGCCGGGCTGCGGGACGATGCCGATGTCCGGCGTGTTCTTCGCCTGCGCCTGGACGAGGATCTGCTGCTCGAAGCTCTTGTCGGCCTGGTAGTCGACCTTCACGCCCGTGCAGTCCTCGAACGCCTTGAAGGAGTCCGTGTACGGCTTGTCCTCCGGGGTGGTGATGCCGGCGTAGATCGAGACGGTCTTGCCGCTCAGATCTCCGTACGTGTCGTAGATCGAGCAGTCCGACGACGGGTTGGCCGAGCTCTCGTCGTCTCCCCCGCCACCGCTCGAGCACCCCGTCAGCACGAGCGCGAACCCCGCGCTCGCTGCCGCTGCTGCCACGTACCCGCGACGCTTTCGCGTGCCGTTCATGAGACCTCCACGTCGTCATGCACCGGTTGAGCGCAGGTGAAACCCCCGCGCCCTTGCAAGCGATGCAAGCCGTTACACAACACCGGCGCAACAGGAAAGACCGGGCAAACCGGTCACGATTCAGTCACGACCCGAGCACGGAGGCCGGGCGCGGCCGAGATGGCCCGGATTCATGCGGCAGACCGACGAGATGACCGGATCGTGCGCAGGCTCAGACGAGCAGGCTCCGCAGCACCGCAAGGGCCCCGTCGTCCTCGATACCGCCCGTGACCTCGTCGGCGGCGGCGCGGACCGCCTCTGGCGCGTGGCCCATCGCGACCCCGCGGGCCGCCCAGCGCAGCATCTGCACGTCGTTGCCACCGTCGCCGATCGCGACGGTCGCGTGCGGCTGCACGCCGAGGTGCTGGCGCACCTCCTCGAGCGCGCTGGCCTTGGAGATGCCGCCCGGGGTCAGGTCGAGCCAGGCGGACCAGCCGACGGCGTACTCGACCTCGTGCAGACCCACCCGCTCGACCAGCTCGTGGAACAGCTCGGGCGTGCTGTCGGGGCTGCGGATGACCACGCGGGTGGCCGGGGTCGACGTCAGCTCCTCCCACGACACGACCTCGAGGTCGCCCGACAGCTCCCCGTCGGGGAAGTCGGCCGAGACCCGGAAGCCCAKGCCGAGGTCCTCGACGGCGTACAGGGCGTCCGGCAGCTCGAGCGCGATGGCCCGCAGCGCCGGCCCGGGGTCGAAGGTGACGACGCGGACGATCTCGTAGCCGACGTCCGTGGTCGGGTCGAGCCGCGCGGTGACCGCGCCGTTCGAGCAGACGACCCAGCCGTCGGTCAGGCCGAGCTCGACGGCCACGGGCGCCGCCGAGTGCACCCCCCGGCCGGTCGCGAGCACCACGTGCAGCCCGGAGTCGCGGACGGCGCGGACCGCCTCGCGCACCTCGTCGGAGATCACGCCGTCGTAGGACATGAGCGTCCCGTCGACGTCGAGGGCGACGAGGCGGCAGCGGGTCATCGCACGGGCTCCAGCACCTCGAGGCCCCCGAGATACGGTTGCAGCCCCTCCGGGACGCGCACCGACCCGTCGGCCTGCTGGTGGTTCTCGAGCAGCGCGACGATCCAGCGCGTCGTCGCGAGGGTGCCGTTGAGCGTCGCGACCGGACGCATCGAGCCGTCGGCGGTGCGCTCGCGGACGCCGAGGCGGCGAGCCTGGAACGTCGTGCAGTTGGAGGTCGAGGTGAGCTCGAGGTACCGCTGCTGGCTGGGCAGCCACGCCTCGCAGTCGAACTTGCGGGCGGCGCTGGAGCCCAGGTCGCCCGCGGCGGTGTCGATCACCCGGTACGGCAGCTCGGCGAGGGCCAGCATCTCCTCCTCCCAGGCGAGGATGCGGCGGTGCTCGTCGTAGGCGTCCTCGATCGTCGTGTAGCTGAACGCCTCGACCTTGTGGAACTGGTGCACCCGGATGATCCCGCGGGTGTCCTTGCCGTACGAGCCCGCCTCGCGGCGGTAGCACGCCGACCAGCCCGCGTACCGCTTGGGGCCCTTCGACAGGTCGAGGATCTCGCCCGAGTGGTAGCCCGCGAGCGCGACCTCGCTGGTGCCGACGAGGTACAGGTCGTCGGCCGGGAGGTGGTAGATCTCGTCCGCGTGGGCGCCGAGGAACCCGGTGCCGGCCATGATCTCGGGCTTGACCAGCGTCGGCGTGATGACGGGCGTGAACCCCGCGGACAGGGCCTTGTCGACGGCCGCGTTGAGCAGCGCGAGCTCGAGGCGCGCGCCGATGCCGGTGAGGTAGTAGAACCGCGCGCCCGACACCTTGGCGCCGCGCTCGGTGTCGATGGCCGCGAGGCCCTCGCCCAGCTCGAGGTGGTCGCGCACGGGGAAGTCGAAGTCGCGCGCCTCGCCGACGTGCTTGAGCACGACGTAGTCGTCCTCGCCGCCGGTCGGGACCCCGTCCTCGACGACGTTCGAGATCCGCCGGCTCAGCTCGGTCGCGTGCGTCTCGGCCGCGGCGGCGTCGGCCTGCAGCGCCTTGACCTGCTCCGCCAGGTGCTTGGTGCGGGTCAGCAGCGCCTGCTTCGCCTCGCCCTGCGCCTGCGCGACCTGCTTGCCCAGGGACTTCTGCTCGGCCCGCACCGTCTCGTACTCGGTCAGCGCGGAGCGTCGCCGCGCGTCGGCGTCGAGAACCTGGTCGACGAGGTGGGGGTCGTCCCCCCGCGCCACCTGGCTCGCCCGGACGAGGTCGGGATCCTCCCGCAGGAGCCGCAGATCGATCACCCAAGAACCCTACAGACCCGCGCGCACCTGCTTTTCCGGCCGTCCGCGGGCGGGGCCGTAGATTCTCCGCATGACGTGGGAGGCGTGGGTCGCGGTCGCAGCGGGCATCGCCGCGCTCGCGGCGCTCGTCCTGGTGCTGGTGCTGTGGGTCCGGCAGCGCGAGCTGCGCAGGCGGATCGAGTCGCCGGGCGCCGGGACCAGCGCCCGGGCTCTGCGCCTGGCGCGGGACGTCGAGGAGGCCGGGCAGGTGGTCGCCTTCGTCGCCAACCCGTCCAAGTCGGACGTGCTCGCCCTCAAGGCGGCGATCCTGCGCGCGCGGGAGGCCGAGGGGTACCGCGAACCCCTCTGGTTCGAGACGACGATCGAGGACCCCGGCGTCGGGCAGACGCGCGCGGCGGTCGCCCAGGGGGCCGACGTCGTCGTGGCCATCGGCGGGGACGGGACCGTGCGCGCGGTGGCCGAGGGCCTCGTCGGCACCGGCGTGCCCATGGGCCTCATGCCGCTGGGCACCGGCAACCTGCTGGCCCGCAACCTCGACCTGCCGTTGAGCGACCCGCTCGGCGCCATGCGGATCGCGCTGGAGGGCCGGGACCGGACCATCGACGTCGGCTGGCTGCGGGTGCTGCGCTGGGAGTCCGACATCGACGACGCCGTCACCGACGCGGTCGACGACCTCCCCGACGAGGAGGACCTCCCGCGCGACCACATCTTCCTGGTCATCGCCGGCCTTGGCTTCGACGCCGCGATGGTGGCCGACACCGACGAGCAGCTCAAGCGCCGGGTCGGCTGGATCGCCTACTTCGTGTCCGGCATGCGCCACCTGCACGGCCGCCGGACGCGCATGCACGTGCGGCTCGACGACCAGCCGATGACCACGACGCGGCTGCGCAGCCTGCTCATCGGCAACTGCGGGAAGCTGCCCGGCGGGATCACCCTGCTCCCGGACGCGGTGCTGGACGACGGCTGGCTGGACGTCGCGGCCATCGACACCCGCGGCGGGATCGCCGGCTGGGCGCAGCTGTTCGGCGAGGTGATGATGCAGGGCGCGGGGATGCGGAACGACCTGCCGGCCAAGATCGGCCGCATCGACCACACGCGTGCGCAGGAGGTGCGCGTCGTCGTCCAGGGCGGCGAGCACGTGCAGGTGGACGGCGACATCGTCGGCCGGGTCACCGAGCTGTCGGCCCGCGTGGACCACGCCGCGCTCGTGGTGCGAGTGGCTTTCTGACCGTCAGGTCGCGGTGCCGCCCCGGACCCCCTGCAGCCACGCGCGGGCGCCGACGAAGTCCGTGTCCGCGGTGCCCACGTGAACGGTCGGCTCGACGGCGTCGGCGCGCGGGTACGACCCGAGGAACCGCACGTACGGGCAGCGCCGGTGCAGGCCCATGACGGCCTCCCCGACGCGCTCGTCGGTGATGTGCCCCTCCGCGTCGAGCGAGAAGGAGTACCGGCCGAGGGCGTCGCCGATGGGTCGCGACTCGATGCGGGACAGGTTCACGCCGCGCACCGCGAACTGCTCGAGCATCGCGAGCAGCGCCCCGGCCTCGTTGTCGGGCAGGTGCACCACGAGGGTGGTCTTGTCCGCGCCGGTGGGCGGCGGCACGTCACCGGRGTGACCGACGACGACGAACCGCGTCTGCGCCGAGACGTTGTCCGCCACGTCCTGCGCGAGCGGCACGAGCCCGTACGACTCGACGGCCGCGGGCGGGACGAGCGCGGCGTCGAAGCCGAGGTCCGCCGTGGGCCGCTCCGCGAGGAGCGCCGCGGGCGCGGTGTTGGAGGTCGCGGGGACGTGCACGACGTTCGGCAGGTGGTGCGCGAGCCAGCGCCGGCACTGCACCCACGCGTGCGGGTGGGCCGAGATCCGCTGCACGTCCGCGAGCCGAACGCCCGGCGCGGCGGCCAGCGTGAACTGCACCGGCACGAGCATCTCGCGCAGGATCACCAGCGGGTCGCCCCCCGCGAGGCTGTCGAGCGTGGCGGTGACACCGCCCTCGACCGTGCTCTCGATGGCGACGACCGCGAAGTCGGCGTCACCGGTGCGCACGGCCTCGATCGCGGAGGCGACGTCCGACACGGGCAGGTCCACGCACGCACCCACGGGCACCACCTGCCGCAGCGCGGCCTCGGTGAACGTGCCGGCCGGGCCCAGGTAGGCGTACCTCGGCAGCCCCTTCGACATGGCGTTCCTCCCGTGCAGATGATGTGCACGCTGCACGGATACCCCGCAGCGCCGCCGGGGTCGAGGGTAGTGCGCCCGTAGGCTGGAACGGTGCTGACCCCTGCCCGCTCGCGCGCGTCCCTGCTCCGCGGCGTGGTGCTCACCCTCGTGCTCGGGCTGGCGGGCCTGCTCCTGGCCACCCCGGCGCAGGCGGCCGACGAGCCCCCGGTGCTGCTGGTCGGCGTGACCGGGGTCCGGTGGGACGACGTCACCACGCTCACGACGCCCGCGCTGTGGAACATGTCGCGCGAGGGCTCGGTCGGTCTGGTCGCCGCCCGCAGCGTCGCGTCCCGCTCCTGCCCGGCCGACGGCTGGCTGGCGGTCTCGACCGGGACCCGCGCGGCCGACGTGCGGGCCGACGACGGGACGTGCCGGACCCTGCGCGACCCCGACGAGAGCGGCAAGGTGCCCGGCTGGGACGACTACGTCGCCGCGGCGGACGCGGAGTCGTACGGTGCGACCCCGGGGTTGTTCGGGAACATGCTCGCGGACGCGGGTTCCGACGTGACCGGCATCGGGCCCGGCGCTGCGATCGCGCTGGCCGACGAGCAGGGCGTCCCCGTCGGGCCGTACATGAACCTGCCCACGACCGGCTCCGGCATCACGAGCGCAGTGCGCGACGCCCTCGACGCCTCGCAGCTGGTGGTCATCGACGCCGGCTCGCTGCGCGACCCCGGGTACGCGACCGCCGCCCGGCCCAGCACCCCGCAGCCCACCGAGTCGGCGCCGGGCGACGACGTCGACGAGCCCGTGGCGCCCGAGGTGTCGACGCCCGACGCGATCATCGAGCCGTCGCGCGCCCTGCAGGCCCAGGTGATCGACGACCGGATCGGCGCCGCGATCGCGGGGGCGCAGCGCTCGGGCGCGACCGTCCTCGTCGTCTCCCTCGCCGACTCCGGCCGCACGGCCCTGCAGCTGGCCGCCGCGACGGGGCGTGCGCCGAACGGCGCCGAGTACGCCGAGAGCCTGCTGACCTCGGGCTCCACCCGGCAGGCCGGCCTCATCCAGACGGTCGACGTCACGCCGACGCTGCTCGACGGCATCGGGCTCGACGACAGCGCCGTGGCGCTGAGCGGTGCCGTGATCCTGCCCGGCCCGTCGACCGCCGCCGCGACCGCCCGCGTGGACCGGCTCCTCGACATCCAGCGGCACGCGACGATGGTCACCCGCGTGGCCGGCGCGTACTCGACCCGGCTGGTCCTCGTCCAGGCCGTGCTGTTCATCGCCGCGGCGATCATCCTCACCCGCAAGGGCCGCTCCGACCGCACGCCCCTGCGGCCCGCCCTGCGGGTCCTGCGGGTCGCTGCGCTGGCCCTCGCCGCGGCGCCCGTGGCGTCGTTCCTCACCAACCTCGTGCCGTGGTGGCGCTCGGACCGGCCCGTCACGACGTTCTGGTGGGTGCTCCTCGGGTGGATCGCGCTCATCACCGTGGTCGCCCTGGTCGGGCCGTGGCGGCGCAACCTGCTCGGGCCCACGGGCATCGTCGCCGGGGTGACGGTGCTGGTGCTCGTGGTCGACGCGTGCACCGGCTCGAACCTCGTCATCGACTCCCCCATGGGCGCCCACCGGGTCCTCGCCGCGCGGTTCTACGGCATGAGCAACCAGGCGTTCGCGCTGCTCACGGCCGCGGGGCTGCTGCTCGCGGTCGCGATCGCGGACCCGCTGCTGCGCCGCGGTCGTCGGCGGCTGGCCACCGCTGCGGTCGCGGGGCTCGGGCTGCTGCTCGTGGTCGTCGACGGCACCCCCGGGCTGGGCAGCGACTTCGGCGGTCCGCCCGCGCTCATCCTCGCGTTCGCGATGCTCACCATCGTCGTGAGCGGGCGCAAGGTCAGCTGGAAGTGGATAGGGCTCATCGCGCTGGCGGGGGTCGTGGTCGTCGGCGGCTTCGCGGTCCTCGACTGGCTGCGCCCGCCCGCCGACCGCACCCACCTCGGCCGGTTCTTCGCCACCGTGCTGGACGGCGGGCTGTGGGACGTCGTCGGCCGCAAGATCGCGGTGAACCTGCGCGTCCTGACGTCCTGGCGCTACCTCGTGCTCGCCATCGGCGGCGTGCTGCTGACCTGGCTCGTCATCGCCGGCGGCAGACCCCGACGCGGCGCCCTCATGGGCACGGGCAGCTCGATGGCCGGCCTGCAGCGCGCCGTCCCGCTCCTGCGGCCCGCGGTGGCGGCGATCGCGGCGGCGCTCACCATCGGGTTCCTCATGAACGACTCCGGCATCGTCGTGCCGGCCACGGGCATCGCGCTCGCCGTGCCGTGCCTCGTGGCCGCGGCCGCGCAGTGGCGGCTGGGCGCGCCGGACGGCGAGCTGGAGGAGGACGCCTCGGCGTCGACCGGCTCGGGGACGACCGGCTCGGGGACGACCGGCTCGGGGTCGACCGGCTCGGCGTCTACCGGTGAGTCTGCGGAGGCTTCTGCGCCGGTGTGACGGTCCGCTTCACGGCACCGGCCGCGCGGCGCACGCGGCGCGCGTTGACCGCCAGCTGGACGTCCCGGTACTGCGCGGCGCGGTGCATCTGGCCCTTGAGGTCCGACCCCGACGGCCGGTGCTTGAGGTCGCACGGGATCTCCACGACGCGGAACCCGCGGCGCAGCAGGTCGATCGTCATGCCCGTCTCGACGCCCCAGCCGTGGGCCAGCGGCGTCGCCGCCTCGAAGGCCGCGCGGGTCAGGCAGCGCATGCCGGACAGCGGCTGGGTCGGCGTCCAGCCGGTCATCGACGCGATGGCCCGACGGGCGGCGCCGACGACGATCCCCCGACCACCCGCGCCGGGCTGCGGCGGGATCAGGGCGATCGCGAGGTCGGCGTGGCCCTCGAACACCGGCGGCACCAGCGGCGCGGTGTTGACCGCCGTCTCGCCCAGGTCGCCGTCGATGAAGAGCAGGATCCGCGGCTGCCGGTCCGGGGCGTCGCGCATCGCCACGACGGCGGCACCGGTCTCCATCGCGGCCGCCTTGCCGCGGTTGTGCGAGTGCCGGACGACGACCGCGCCGGCCTCGCGCGCGACGTGCTGGGTGTTGTCCTCAGAGCCGTCGTCGACCACCAGGACCAGGTCCACGTGGGGGATCGCGCGCGCCGACCGGACGGTCGCGGCGATGCGCCGGGACTCGTCCTTGGCGGGGATGATCACGGCGACCCGCTGGCGGGCCTTGTGCGCGGCCGCCTTGCGCTCGTCGACCGCGGCCTTGCGCACGTCGGCGGCGGTGGGCGGCGCGGCGACGGGCGTCGCGGGCGGGTCGATGACCTCGGTCGCGGTGGCGTCGTCGGGGGTCGGCACGGAGGTTCCCGCCGGCTGGTCGGCGGCCTGTCGGCCCTTGCGCATCACGTCCGCCACCCTATCCATCGCCGCGAGCGCCGCCCGCGGCGACACCGTCTTGTGGACGGGTGGTCAGCGCAGCGTGACCTGGCGGGCGACGAGTCCGGCGCGCGCGCGGCGCTCGTTCGCGTCGAGCGGCGAGGAGTCCTCCAGGGCGGCGGTGAACCGGGGCAGGAAGTCGGCGACGGGCTTCTCGATGTCCTCGGCCTCCGACCCCTTGGCCAGCTCCCACACCGGGACCACGAGCCCCGCGGAGCGGAAGTAGCCGACGAACTTCGCGCCCTCGAACCCGGACTCGCGCTTGGCGTGCAGGCGGGCGAGGCCGTCGAGCACGACCTGCTCCTCGTGCGGCTGGGCCCAGCGGAGGAACTCGCGGGCGCCCATCCGGCACCAGTACGCCGCGTCGGCGGACTCGAGCTTGACCGTGTCGATGATGCCGCCGTCGGCCTCCTCGATCGCGGCCTGCAGGTCGGGCGTGCGCTCGGTGTCGGGGGCGAGCCAGTAGGCGAACGAGTCCTGCACGGTCACGTCGAACGGCACGGACAGGTCGAGCACGTCCTGCAGGCGCGGGCCGGGCTCGGGCAGCCCGACGGTCTCGACGGCGGTGCCGGCCTCGACCTCGAGGGCCTCGAGCAGCGCGTGCGCGAGGTCGCGGCTGACGTCGTTGGAGCTGCTGGTGGTCTGCAGCGCCAGCAGGATCACGCCGTCGGCGCGGTGCAGGGCGGGCCAGCTGGTGGGCAGGACCGTGGTGACCAGCACCTCGCGCGCGCCGTGCTCCTTCCTCGTGCGGGCGGTCGCGGTGGCCGCGGGGACCAGCTCCTTGAGCGCGACCCAGTCGGGCTCACCGGGGAGCCCCTCGAACGGGCGCAGCACGAAGTCGGACGAGTTCTTGGCCATGCGGGAAAGGTTACCGGTCCTCACCAGGGCGACCAGCCGGGGAGGGGGTCGCGTGACACCGGGCGTTAAGGGAGGATCGCGACATGGACCCGCGTGCCGGAACACCCGCCCAACCGTCCGACCTCGTCGATCTCGACGCCCTGACCGGCGCGTACTACGACCGTGAACCCGACCTCGACGACCCGGCGCAGCGCGTGGTCTTCGGCACCAGCGGCCACCGTGGGTCGGCGCTGGACACCGCGTTCAACGAGGCGCACATCGTCGCCATCACGGCCGCGATCGTCGAGTACCGCCGGGACCAGGGCACCGACGGTCCCCTGTTCATCGGCCGCGACACCCACGCGCTGTCCGACCCGGCCTGGCGGTCCGCGCTCGAGGTGCTCGCGGCCGCCGACGTCGAGGTGCACGTCGACGCCCGCGACTCGTGGACCCCGACGCCGGGCGTCTCGCACGCGATCCTGCGGCACAACGGCGCCGGCAGCTCCGAGGGCGTCCGCACGCAGGGACCGGGCCTGGCCGACGGCATCGTCGTCACCCCGTCCCACAACCCGCCGCGCGACGGCGGCTTCAAGTACAACCCGCCGCACGGCGGTCCCGCGGGGTCCGAGGCTACCGGGTGGATCGCCGACCGCGCCAACGAGATCCTCTCGACCGGGTGGAAGAGCGTCCCGCGAGTGAGCGCCGAGACCGCGCTGGCGGCCGACACCACCCTCAAGCACGACTACCTGTCGTCGTACGTCGCGGACCTGGCCAACGTCATCGACGTCGAGGCCATCCGCGCGTCGGGCGTGCGCATCGGCGCCGACCCGCTCGGTGGCGCGTCCGTCGAGTACTGGGGCGAGATCGGCGAGTACTACGGGCTCGACCTCACCGTGGTGAACCCGACCGTCGACCCGCGGTGGGCGTTCATGACGCTCGACTGGGACGGCAAGATCCGGATGGACTGCTCGTCGCCGTACGCGATGGCGTCGCTCGTCGCCCGCATGGCCGGCGACCCCGCACCCTTCGACATCGCGACCGGCAACGACGCCGACGCCGACCGGCACGGCATCGTCACGCCCGACGGCCTGATGAACCCGAACCACTACCTCGCGGTCGCCATCTCCTACCTGTACGGCGGGGCGCGGCGGGGCTGGCCGGCCGGGACCGCCATCGGCAAGACGCTCGTCTCGTCCAGCCTCATCGACCGCGTGGCCGGCAAGCTCGGGCGGACGCTGCTCGAGGTGCCCGTGGGGTTCAAGTGGTTCGTGCCCGGGCTGGTGGACGGGTCGGTCGGCTTCGGCGGCGAGGAGTCCGCCGGGGCGTCGTTCCTGCGCAAGGACGGCACCGTGTGGACCACCGACAAGGACGGCATCCTGCCGGCACTGCTGGCCTCGGAGATCCTGGCGACCACCGGCAAGTCGCCGTCGGCGCACCACCGCGACCTCGTCGCCGAGTTCGGCGAGTCCTGGTACGCGCGGGTCGACGCGGCCGCCTCCCGCGAGCAGAAGGCGACCCTGTCGAAGCTCACGCCCGACCAGGTGACCGCCACGTCGCTGGCCGGCGAGACGATCACCGCCAAGCTGACCAACGCGCCCGGCAACGGCGCGGCGATCGGCGGCCTCAAGGTCACCACGCAGAACGCCTGGTTCGCCGCCCGGCCGTCGGGCACCGAGGACGTCTACAAGATCTACGCCGAGTCGTTCGTGTCCGCCGAGCACCTGGCGCAGGTGCAGGCGGAGGCGAAGGACGTGGTGTCGGCAGCCCTGGGCGGGTAGCGCGTCAGCCTCGGACGGGGCGCAGCAGGTCCTGATAGTCGGGGTGCCGGGCGATCCACGCCTTCACGTACGGGCAGAACGCGACCACGTCCCGGCCACTCGCGCGGACCGCGTCGAGGGCTGCCTTCACCAGCGTCGACGCGACGCCCTGCCCCTCGAACTTCGGGTCGACCTCGGTGTGCGTGAAGATCACCGTCGGGCCGATCGTGTCGTACACCGAGAACCCCATGAGCTCGCCGTCCGGGCTGCGCGCCTCGAACCGGTGCTCGTCGGGAGCGTCGCTGACCTGCACATCCGTCATGTCATCGATGGTGGGGCACGACGGGCGACGGCGGTAGACCTGATGACACACTGACTTCATGCTCCAGCCCTACAGAGACGTGCTGTCGCGTCCCGGGGCGCTCGCGTTCTCCGGCTCGGGCGTGGTCGCCCGGCTGCCCATGTCGATGGTCGGCATCGGCATCGTGCTCATGGTCTCGTCGCTCTACGACTCCTACGGCCTGGCCGGCAAGGTCTCCGCGGTGTACGTCGTCGCGCAGGCGTTGTGCTCGCCCCAGCTGGCCCGCCTGGTCGACCGGCACGGGCAGTCGCGGGTCATGCGCCCCGCCATCGCGATCGCGGCCGTCGGGCTGGTCGGCCTCGTGGTCGCGGCCTCGACGGAGGCCCACGAGGCCTGGCTGTACCTCGCGGCGGTCGTCACGGGCGCGGCCATCGGGTCGTTCGGGTCGCTGGTCCGGGCGCGCTGGGCGCGGGTGCTCGGCGACGACGCCCACCGGATGCACACCGCCTACTCGCTGGAGTCGGCGCTCGACGAGCTGGTCTTCATCGTCGGCCCCGTGCTCGCCACGCTCCTCGCCACCGGCGTCGCCCCGACCGCCGGGCTCGTCGTGCCCCTCGTCGCGATGATCGTCGGCGGCTACTGGTTCCTCTCGTTGCGGCACACCGAGCCCCCGGCCGCCCCGGTCGGCAGCCCGCGCCCCCGCGGCTCGGTGCTGGCCAGGCCGGGCATGATCGTCCTGGCGCTCGTGTTCGTGGCCATGGGCTCGATCTTCGGCGCCACCGACGTCTCGACCGTGGCCTTCGCCGACGAGTCCGGTCACAAGGGAACCGCCGGCATCATCCTGGCGATCTTCGCGCTCGGCTCGCTCATCTCCGGCCTGCTCTACGGCACCCGGCAGTGGAAGCGGCCGCTGCACCTGCGGTTCGCCACGGGCGTCGTCGCGCTCGCCGTCGGCGTCTGCTTCTTCTTCCTCGTGCAGTCCCTCGTCGCGCTGGCGGCCGTCATGTTCGTCGCCGGGTTCGCCATCGCGCCGACGCTGATCAACGGCAACGGGCTAGTCCAGGACCTGGTGCCGCGGGAGCGGCTGACCGAGGGGCTCACCTGGGTGGGCACCTCGCTCGGCGTCGGCGTGTCGGTCGGGTCGTCCATCGCGGGCGCGCAGATCGACGCGAACGGGTCGCACGCCGGGTTCCTGGTGGTCGTCGTGTCCGCCGGGTTCGCGGTCGTCGCCACGCTGGCGGCCTTCCGGACCCTGCGCGGCGACGCCGGCGAGCACGTCCACGACTCCGTCGAGGCCGGGTCCCCGTCCGCGACCGGTGGCGCGGCCGTGGCGGCGTGCGAGGTCGCGGAGGCCGTGGAACCGGCGCGGGCGGTCGGTACCCTCGGGCCGTGATCGACGCCCTCCGCGAGCTCGTCACCAGCCCGTCCGCGGCCGCGCGGCTCGAGCTGTACCGGATGCGGCACTGCCTCGATGGCGATCGAGATCACCCCGCGGAAGTTCGAGGGCGACTGGGTCGACGGCCACCGCGCGACGGTCTCGGCGAACCTCCACGTGGCGCTGGCGGCCTGGCTTGAAAGCAGCCTCTTTCTTGACATGACTTGTTTTCGGTGACACGGTCGTCCCCATGCTCGACATCACCGTCATCGAGGACCCCGCCGTCGCCGAGGCCGCGCTCGACCCCACCCGCGCACGGCTGTTGGCGGCGCTCGCCTCGCCCGGGTCGGCCACGTCCCTGTCGGGTCCGCTCGGGCTGTCCCGCCAGCAGGTCAACTACCACCTGCGCACGCTCGAGAAGCACGGCCTGGTCGTCCTCGTCGACGAGCGCCGCAAGGGCAACATGACCGAGCGCGTGCTCCAGGCGACCGCGGCGTCGTACGTGATCTCACCCGTCGCGCTGCCCGCCGTGGCGCCGGACGCCGACGCCCTGCGTGACCAGCTCTCCGCGCAGTGGATGCTCGCGCTCGGCGCCCGGCTCGTGCACGAGATGGGCTCGCTCATCATCGGCGCCCAGCAAGCCGGCCAGCGGCTGGCCACCTACGCCGTCGACGGCCAGGTTCGGTTCGCCAGCGCGGCCTCCCGCGCCTCGTTCGCCGACGAGCTGTCCGTCCTGCTCGCCGACCTCGTCGGCAGGTACGACGCCCCCGACGGCCGCGACCACCGGTTCGTCGTCGCCCTGCACCCCGCCCTCAAGACACCGATCACCTCGACCAAGGAGAACTGACATGGCCCGCGAGTTCGAGATCGTCCGCGAGCACGACATCGACGCCCCCGCGGAGGAGGTCTGGGACGCGATCACCGACGGGAACGGCGGCTGGCTGTGGCCCATGGAGTACGAGCCCCGCGTCGGCGGCGCCGCCGCGTTCGGTGGCACGGTCGTCGCGTGGGACCCGCCGCGCCACCTCTCGGGACGCATGGAGGGCCCGGACGGCTGGTTCAACCAGGTCGAGGAGGTGCTGACGCCGCTCGAGGGCGGGCGTACCCATCTGCGCTACGTGCACTCCGGGGTCTTCGTCGACGACTGGGACAACCAGTACGACGGCGCCGGCGCGCACACCGACTTCTACCTGCACACGCTGTCCGAGTACATCGCGCACTTCAGCCGCCGCCCGGTCGTCTACTCGTCGACCGACGCTCCCGCGGCGTCGAACACCCCCGACGGGTTCGCGCGACTGCGGGACGCGCTGGACCTCACCTCCCTGCCCGGCAGCCCGGCCGAGGTGGTCGTCGACTACGACACCGAGCACTTCCTCGGCCTGCGCACCGAGACGGCGCTGGTCCGCTTCTTCGGTCGCAACGCCTGGGGCGCCCCGGTGGGCGTCGCCGTGCACGACTTCGCACCGGGGGCCGACGCCGAGGCGACGGCCGCGGCCTGGGACGGCTGGCTGGAGAAGGTCTACGCCTGACGTCGGCGTGCGGGCGTGACCACCGGGGCACACGATGGGCCGACCGCCCACCGCACCCGGAGGCCCCCGTGGCACGACGTCGATCCATCGCCGACCTGCTCGTCGCCCAGCTGGTCGCCGCCGGCGCCCGGCACATCTACGGCATCGTCGGCGACAGCCTTAACCCGGTGGTCGACGCCGTCCGGCGTGCGCATGAGGACGGCGTCGACATCACCTGGGTGCACGTGCGGCACGAGGAGGCCGGCGCGTTCGCCGCGGCCGCCGAGGCCGAGCTGACCGGACGCCTGGCCGTCTGCGCCGGGTCCTGCGGTCCGGGCAACCTGCACCTGATCAACGGCCTCTACGACGCCAACCGCTCCCGCGTCCCCGTGCTGGCGATCGCGTCGCACATCCCGAGCGCGCAGATCGGGACGCAGTTCTTCCAGGAGACGCACCCGGACCGGCTGTTCCTCGAGTGCTCAGTGTTCTCCGAGATGATCTCGACGGCCGCGCAGGCGCCGCGGGTCATCCGGTCGGCGATCCACCACGCGTACGGCGCCCCGGGCGTCGCAGTCCTGACGCTGCCGGGCGACATCGCCGACCTCGACGCCCCCGACGCCGGCATCGATGTGCTCACTCCCCCGCCACCCCCGCGGGTGGTTCCCGACGGAGGCGCCGTGCGTGCGCTCGCCGAGGCCATCGACGCGGCCGGCAAGGTGACCATCTTCGCCGGGGCCGGGGTGCGCGGCGCGCGGGCCGAGGTGCTCGCGCTGGCCCGCCTGCTCCACGCGCCGGTCGGCCACAGCCTGCGCGGCAAGGAGCACATCCAGGTCGACAACCCGTTCGACGTCGGCATGTCCGGGCTGCTCGGGTACGGCGCGTGCCAGTCCGCCATGGAGGGCGCCGACCTGCTGCTCCTGCTCGGTACCGACTTCCCGTACGACCAGTTCCTGCCGTCCGGTGTCCGCACCGCGCAGGTCGACATCGAGCCGACCCGGCTCGGGCGTCGGACGCGCAACGACCTGGTGGTGCTCGGGGACGTCGGCGAGACCGCGAAGGCGCTGCTGGAGCTGGTGCAGCCGAAGCGGAGCCACCGGTTCCTCGACCAGATGCTGAAGAAGCAGGCGAAGGCGATGAGCGGGGTGGTCGGCGCGTACACGCGCGACGTCGAGCACACCGAGCCCATCCACCCCGAGTACGCGGCCGTGCTGCTGGACGAGGAGGCCCCCGACGACGCGGTCTTCACGGTCGACACCGGCATGTGCAACGTCTGGGCGGCCCGGTACATCACGCCGAACGGCAGGCGCCGCGTCATCGGGTCGTTCCTGCACGGGTCGATGGCCAACGCGGTCCCGCACGCGATCGGCGCGGCCCTGTCGGGTGGCGGGCGGCACGTCGTCGCCATGGCCGGCGACGGCGGGCTGTCGATGCTGCTGGGCGAGCTCATCACCGTGAAGGTGCTCGAGCTGCCCGTGAAGATCGTGCTCTTCGACAACGCGACGCTGGGCATGGTCCGGCTCGAGATGCTCGTCGACGGCCTGCCGTCCTACGCGACGGACACCCCGCCGGTGGACTACGCGGCGATCGCGTCAGCCATCGGCATCCCGGCGGTCCGCGTGGAGAAGCCCACGGACATCCGGGTGGCCCTGCGCGAGGCGTTCTCGCACGACGGCCCCGCGCTGATCGACCTGGTCACCGACCCGCGCGCGCTGTCGCTGCCGCCGAAGATCACGCGCGCCCAGGTCTCCGGGTTCACCGCGGCCATGAGCAAGGAGGTGCTCGGCGGCGGGCTCGGCGAGGTCATGGCCATGGCGCGCTCGAACCTGCGGAACGTGCCCCGGCCTTAAGGCACCGGATGGCGCGCGTCGTAGTCCCAGAACGAGCGCTGCGACCTGACCAGGACCCACAGCAGCACCACGCAGAGGCAGCCGCCGATGACCGCGGCCCACCCCTCGCCGATCTTGGCCGCGGCCCCGCCGAGCAGTGCCTCGCCCAGCCGCGGGCCGCCCGCGACGACGACGATGAAGACGCCCTGGAGGCGGCCGCGCATGTCGTCGGGCGTGGCCGTCTGCAGGATCGTCTGCCGGAACACCGAGCTGATCGCGTCGCTGGCCCCGGCGACCACGAGCATGAGCACGGCGATCGCGAGCGCCAGCCAGAGCACCTGGTCGGGGTGCGACTGGCCGGCCAGCACCAGCACCAGCCCGAACCCGGCGATGGCCAGACCCCAGATCGTGATGGCGACCGCGATGATCCGGCCCTGCCACCGGATCCGGGTCAGGCCGCCGGAGAACAGCCCCGCGAGCCCGACACCGACCGCCGCCGAGGCCGCCATGACGCCGGTCGTCGTCGCACCCCCGCCGAGGTACACCAGGCCGACGGCCGGGAACAGCACGCGCGGCGACGACGTGATCATGGCGACCAGGTCGACCGCGAACGTCATGCGCACGTTCCGCTGCGTGCCCAGGTACCGGAAGCCGTCGACCACGGACGCGAGCCCGGCCCGCTCGCGGCGCGTCTCGGAGTGCTCCGGCGGCTGCGGGGGCAGGCGGAACACCGCCGCGAGCGCCGCCGTGAACAGCACCGCGTCGAGCGTGTAGGCGACGCCGTAGTCGAAGGCGGCCACCAGCGCGGCCCCCAGCAGCGGACCCACCGTGAACGCGACGCTGAACCCGAGCGTCTGCAGGGCGTTCGCCGCGGGCAGGAGCGTCGGGTCGAGCAGCCGCGGGATGATGGCCGACCGCGCGGGCGCGTTCACCGCGAAGGCCCCCGACTGCACGGCGACCAGCAGGAACAGGACCCACACCTGCGAGTTGCCCAGCCACGCCTGCACGGCCAGCCCGATCGTCGCGCCCCACGCCACGAACGACGCGATCAGCGCCACCGTGCGGCGGTCGTAGTGGTCGGAGATCGCGCCGCCGTACAGGCCGAAGAACACCAGCGGCACCAGCGCGCAGAGCCCCAGGATGCCGACGGACGCGGTCGACTGGGTGAGCTCGTAGACCTGCAGCCCCACCGCGACGACGGTGAGCTGCGCCCCGAGGTTCGAGATCGACAGCCCCCACCACAGCCGCCGGAACGCCGGGCTGGCGCGCAGGGGTGTGGTGTCGACGACGAACGAGGGCATCGGGCGAGTTTAGTTGCCCGGGCGACGCAGCCCGCCCGACGTCCAGCGCCGGCGCCGAGCTCGTGACTCGCCGCCCATCTCGCCGGTCCGAACCGGCGAGCTCGACGCGCAGTCACGAGGTCGCGGGTTCGCGACGAGGTCGCGGGTTGCGACTGACGACTTCGTCGCAAACCCACGAGTTCGCGCAGTGGGCGGCGGATCGCGTGCCACCCTTGCCCCGTGAGCAGCGCTGTCGAGCACCTCGTCGTCATGGGGGTGTCGGGAACCGGGAAGTCGACGACCGCGGCGCTCCTCGCCACCAGGCTCGGGTGGCCGATGATCGAGGGCGACGACCTCCACCCCGCGGCCAACGTCGAGGCGATGCGCGCGGGCCGGGCGCTCACCGACGCCGATCGCGGCCCGTGGCTGCGCGCGATCCGCGACGCGATGACGGCCACGGGCGGGTCGACGGTGGTCACGTGCTCGTCGCTGCGCCGCTCCTACCGCGACATCCTGCGGACCGCGAAGGGCCGCGTGCGGTTCGTGCACCTGGTGGTCCCGCCCGAGACGCTCGCCCGGCGGCTCGCGGAACGCACGGGCCACTTCATGCCGGCGACGCTGCTGGCCTCGCAGCTGGCCACCCTCGAACCCCTGGGTCCCGACGAGGACGGCGTGGACGTCCCGGTCGTCGGCACCCCGGAGCAGACCGCCGACGAGGCCCTGCGGCTGCTGGCTGAGGCGCGCTGAGACCGAGGGTTTCGCACGAGATGCCGCCGGGCGGCCACCCCCGCCCCTGCGCGGTCGTCGTCGACCCGGTCACCAGCCGCGCGTGCCCGGCGAGCCCTTGAACGGGCCGACGACGCGCGACGTGATCCAGCCGCCGTAGAACCCGCCGGCCTGCGGCTGCACCTGCTCGCCGTCGACGGTGCAGGTCAGCTCGTCGGCGTAGAGCGCAACCCGGTCGGCGAGGACCTCGTAGCCCGGCATGGGCGTCGGGTAGGTCCATCCCACGCGCGACAGCAGACGGCCGCCCGCGCGGACCGAGAGGTAGTCGGCGATGCCCTTGAACTCGCAGGCCGACGACCCGACGGCCGCCTCCAGCACGCCGGCCTCGAACGCGTCGAAGGGCAGGTAGTACACGGGCGGGTGGCTCGTCTCGAGCACCCGGACGGCCTCCGTCGTCAGCGCGACCGGGTGCCCGTCGAGCGTCACGACGACGCGCTCCGTCGTGGGCTCGACGCGCGGCGGCCGCGGGTAGTCCCAGACCGACTCCTGCCCGGGTGCGGCCGACAGCGGGACCGGCGTCACCGCTGTCCGGGGTTGGCGTCGTCGGCGTCCATCAGGGGCTCGACGACGACGTCGTCGCGGTCGTACTTGGTGGTCGAGCTCGACATCGCGCCCGTGGCCGTGTCGACGGCCTTCTCCCAGAGTGCGGCGCCCTGCGTCTTCGCGAACTCCGTCGCCTTGCTCTCGTACTCCTGCACGTAGTCCTGCACGCGCGGGTCCTGCCACACATCGGTGGCCCAGACCTTGAACTTCGCCAGCTGGCGACGGCCGGACGTGGTGCCGAACAGGTACGCGGTGCCCACGCCCGCGAGAAACACGACCTTCTTCATGCGGTCCTCCGTTGCTCGTCCCAAGGTTCGAGCGTAGGCAGGGTTCGGCGGGACCGCGCGGCAGGAGGGGTCAGTGCCCGGCCGTCAGCGGGAGGCGTCGGACGCTGCGGAACCGTCGGTCGGTGCCGTCGACGGGGTCGGTGAACGCGAGCCCCCCGGCCAACAGCTGCAGCGGTCTGCTGAAGTCGTCGACCGCGACGTCCTGCACCACGGGGTACAGCGGGTCGTCGACGATCGGGATGCCCAGGCCGTGCAGGTGCAGCCGGAGCTGGTGCGTGCGGCCCGTGCGGGGCGTCAGGCGGTACACCCCGCGACCGTCCGCCTCCGACTCGAGCTCGACGCGGGTCTCCGCGTTGACCGGGGCGTCGGGCACCACCTCGGCCTGCCAGGCTCCGCGCTCCTTGCGGATGTGGTTGCGGACCACGGCCGGGAAGATTAGGTCCTCGCGCAGCGGTGCCAGCGCCCAGTACGTCTTGTGCACCGCGCGGTGCTCGAACAGCGTCTGGTACGGCCCGCGCCAGCGGGGCTCGGTCGCCAGCATCAGCAGGCCCGACGTCACCCGGTCGAGGCGGTGCAGCGGGGACAGGTCCGGCAGGCCGAGCTGGGCGCGCAGGCGGACGACGACGCTCTGCTGCACGTGCCGACCGCGCGGGATGGACGACAGGAACGCCGGCTTGTCCACCACCACGAGGCGCTCGTCGCGATGCACCACGTGGATCGGCGCGGTCACCTCGGGCTCGTCACGCAGGTCGCGGTGGAACCACACGAACCGGTGCGGGGCGTAGGCGTCGTCGGCGAGGACCGGCCGACCGACCTCGTCGACGAAACGCTCGCTGACCAGCATCTCCGCGACGTCGACGTACGCCGGCAGCCGGTCCCGGAGCCAGTCGCCCATGGTCGCCCACCCCGCCTCCGGCGAGCGGTCCGGGGTGCGCAGCCACGCGGCGCTCAGCCCGTGCCGGGCCGGCAGAGGGGATCGAGGAGGCACGTCTACGGCTCTCGCAGCGGCGCGAGCAGGTCCAGAGCGACCGCCCGCGCGGCGGCTGTGCGAGCCGCCTGGTCGCCGCCGATCGGGAGCGGCGACTCCCCACCGACGGCGCCGAGCACCAGCGCCGCGAACAGCAGGGTCGCGCGCAGGGAGGCCTCCGGCGTGGGGTCCTGACCCGCGATGGCGGTCACGAGCGTGCGCAGCACCCCCATCTGCATCCCGCCGAACTCGCTGCGCTCGACGACCGCGGGGTTGGTCTGCCCGAACCGCAGGATGATCCCGCCGTCCGACTGCACCAGGCTGAGCAGCCTGTCGACCAGCTCCTCGTCGCGCGCTCGGCTCGACGGCTCCGCCCCGGCCCACGACGCCAGCTCCTCGAAGCGCTCGGTGTACCCGGACATCGCGCTGCCGACGATGTCCTCCTTGGTGCGGAAGTGGTAGTACAGCGCGGCCTTGGTCACGCCGACCTCGTCGGCGATCTCGCGCAGGGACGTCTTGTCGTAGCCGTGCTCGACGAACCGTCGCATGGCCACCGTCACGATCTGCTCGCGGGTGGCGCTCCCGTCGCKGGGCATCGGCAGGGCTCCTTTCCTGTGGCTGCTCTCAGCAAGCCTACTTGACGACCGGCAAGTAACCGGGTCTACTCTCGACCTCGTTACTAGCCGGTCGACAAGTAAGCGAGGACGAGATGGCCACCGACACGATGCCACGCCCGCCCGAGAACGGCCTGAGGCCCCGACGGATCGCGCTCATCATGGTCAGCCTCGCGCTGGCCCTGGTCCCCCTCCAGCTCGACGCCCTGGTCGCCGCAACCGCGCTGCCGACCATCGCCGGCGACCTCGGCGGCTTCGACAGCCTCGCCTGGATCACCACCTCCTACCTCCTGGCGATGGCGATCGGCATGGTCGTCGCCGGCCGGCTGGGCGACATGTTCGGCCGGCGCCGCCTGCTGCTCGCCGCGCTTGTGGCGTTCGGCGTCGGTTCGGTGCTCACCGGGCTGGCGCCGAGCATGGGCGCCCTTATCGGCGCGCGGACGCTGCAGGGCCTCGGAGCCGGCATGACGTTCACCAGCCTGCTCGCGGTGGTCGCGGACGTCGCGCCGCCCGACCGCCGGGCCCGCTACCAGGGCATCCTCGGCGCGATCGCGCCGGTGTCGATGATCGTCGGGCCGTGGGCCGGCGGCGTCATCACCGAGCACCTGGGCTGGCGCTGGATCTTCCTGCTGAACGTGCCGCTGGTCCTGGCGTCGATCGCCGGTGTGCTGGCGTTCGTCCGTCTGCCCGTGCGACCCCGCGGCGGTCGGGTGGACGTCGCCGGGCTGGTCGCGGTCGTGTTCGCGAGCTCAGGCCTGGTGCTCGCCGCGACGTGGGGCGGCCACCGGTACGGATGGGGCTCGTGGCAGGTGATCGGCGCCCTCCTCGTCGCCGCGGTCGCCATCGGCGCGCTGGTCGTCGTCGAGGGCCGTGCGGCGCACCCCGTCCTCCCGCTGGACCTGTTCCGCACCCGCTCGGTCGTGCTCTCGTTCGTCGTGCTCGCCCTGGGCATGGGGGCCGTCATGACGAGCGCCATGAACTACCTGCCGGTCTTCCTGCAGCTGGTGCAGGGCCGCTCCGCCAGCAGCAGCGGCCTGCTGCTGCTTCCCCTGCTGCTGCCCGCGATCGTGGTCGGCGTGCTCACGGGCCGCTTCACGACGAGCCCCGCCCGCTTCCGCCCGACCATGGTGGTCGGCACGTCGCTGCTCGTGGCGGCGAGCGTCCTGCTGGCCACCATGACCGTCGACACGTCCGGTTGGCTCACCGCGGCCTACATGGTGCTGGCCGGGTTCGGCATCGGGCTCCTGTTCCAGACGCCCATGGTGCTCGTGCAGAACTCGGTGCCCGGCGGCGAGGTCGGCGCGGCCACGGGCGCCGCGGGCTTCATGCGGATGATCGGTGCCGCCGTCGGAGCGGGCGCGCTCGGTGCGCTGTTCTCGAGCACGGTCGCCGCCGCGATGCCGGACGGCGTCGACGCCGCGTCGCTGACGCCCGGCGTCGTCGCGGCCTTGCCGACCGCCGTCCAGGACGCGGCGCGGACGGCGGTCGCGACGGGCTCGTCGGCGCTCTTCTGGGTCGCGGCGGTGCTCGCCGGCGTCGCGCTGGTCGCGGCTCTCGCTCTGCCTCGGCGCCCGGCCTCGCCCGCCGCACCGACCGAAGCGGCGAGAATCGCGGCATGACCCTGGACGAGGCCGTCGCGGCCGTCGAAGCGACTCTGGACTCCGCGTACCTGCGCGTCGACCGCCGGCGGGCGCGGGAGGACGCGGAGTCGTTCCTCCTGGTGGTCCTCGACACCAGCGGCGGGCGGGGGGCCGGTCCGATCGCCAACGGGCCGCGCCTGGTCGACAAGCACGGCGGTGGGGTGACGAGGCTGACGATTCCCGACGCGGTCGCCCGGGCCGACCGGATGGCGCCCGCGCGGCCGTAGCGAACGCGTCGCCCGAACGGGCCCCGTCCGGCGGCGTGGCGCGGTACGTTCACGGCTGTACGGGGCAACCGTTCGGATCGACCGCCGCGGTGACGCGTCGCCGAGAGCGAGGGCGTACCGATGGCCGAGGGACGCGGGGCCGACGTCATGGTCGGCCGACAGTCGGAGACGACCGCCCTGCGCTCGATGGTCGCCGACGCGACCGCAGGAGTCGGCCGGTCGGTCGTCGTCGTCGGAGAAGCGGGGATCGGCAAGAGCCATCTCCTCCAGGAGATGGTCGACGCCGCGCTCGGCGCTCGGGCACTGCGGGTGTCCGGGTCGGAGCCGGAACGGCAGCTGAGCTACGCCGGCCTGCACCGGATCCTTCGTCCGCTGGCCGACGAGGTCGCGCGCCTCCCACCACCGCAGAGGTCGGCCCTGCAGGTCACGTTCGGCGAGACGGTCGGCCCGGCACCGAGCCGGTTCCTCGTGGGGCTCGCGACCCTCACGGTCCTGGGTGCGGCGGGGCGCTCGGCTCCGGTGCTTTGCGTGGTCGACGACGCGCACTGGCTGGACCGCGAGTCGCTCGACACGCTGTCGTTCGTCGCCCGGCGGCTGGAGCGCGAGCGCGTCGCGCTGGTGCTGGCCACGCGGGAGGAGGCCTCCGTCCTGGCGGCGCTCGACGGTCTGGACCGGATCGAGCTCGCCGGGCTGACCACGCCGGCCGCCACGAGCATGCTCGCCGAGCGGGTGACGGGACGGATGCACCCGGCCGTCGTCGACAGCATCGTCGAGCACAGCAACGGCAACCCGCTCGCCGTGCTCACCATCGCGCAGTCGCTGAGCGCACAGCAGCGCGCCGGCACGGCGGCGCTGCCCGACCCGTTGCCGATGACCAGCGGGATCCAGGACTACTTCCTGCGCGCCGTCGCCGCCCTGCCCGCCGCGACGCAGGAGTTCGTGCTCGTCGCGGCCTGCGCCTCGGCCGACGACCCGCAGACCGTCTGGCGCGCCGCGCACCTGCGGGGCCTGACCGCGACGGACGCCGACCCGGCCACGGTCGCGGAGATCTGCTCGGTCCGCGACGAGGTGCGGTTCAGCCACCMGCTGGTGCGCTCGGCGATCTACGGCTCCGCGGCGCCGGACGCGCGCCGGGCGGCGCACGCCGCCCTCGCCGAGGCGACCGCCCCGACCGATCCCGACCGACGGGCGTGGCACCTGGCCCAGGCGGCCGGCGCTCCGGACGACGCGGTCGCCGCCGAGCTGGAGCTCTCGGCCGAGCGCGCCCGCGCACGTGGCGGGTACGCCGCGCAGGCGACGTACCTGCGACGCTCCGCCGAGCTCACCACGGACCCGACGATTGCCCTGCGCCGCACCCTGGACGCGGCCGACGCGTACGTCCTGTCCGGGGACCTCGAGACCGCCGGCCTCCTGGTCGAGCAGAGCGCCGCCTCGTCGACGGGCCCGCAGCGTGCCCGCGGGCTGCTGGTCGAGGCTGAGATCGCCATCGCGCGTGCCGGCCCGGCCGGCGCCACCGCGACGCTGATGCAGGCCGTCGCGGAGGCGGCGCCCGGCGACACCGACTTCATCCGGAGCTGCCTGTGCGAGGCGCTGCTGTCCGCCGTCCTGGCCGGTCGCTACCTCAGCGGCACGACGCACCGGGCGGTCGCCGCGGCCACGCTGTCCACCGCGGGCCGGCGCCCGCAGCTCGAGGCCCTCGACCAGCTGTTCGACGCGTTCGCCATCCGGATCGGCTCGGGGTACGAGGCTGCGGTGCGCCCGATGCGCACCGCCCTCGACGCGCTGACCCTCGACGCCGGCCACCTCGGACGGAACACCGTCGGCGCGGTCCTGCTCGCCATGATGGCCTGCGACGAGCTGTGGGACGAGGACGCGCGCAGGGAGCTGTTCGGCAGGCTCGAGCGGCGGCTGCGCCGGGAGGGCGCACTGGTCGACCTCTCGATCACCCTCTCGTCCGGTGCCGCGGGGCTGGTCCGCGAGGGGCGGTTCGCCGAGGCGACGGTCCTCTACGCCGAGAGCCAGGAGCTCAGCGCGGCGTACGGCCTGCGCAGCGAGGCCCCGTGGGTGCTGCTGTACGCATGGCAGGGTCGCGACGCGCAGACGCGCGAGCTCGCCGGCTTCATGCGCGGGCAGCAGAGCCTCGGGCTCTGGACGTCGTTCGGCGCCCACTGCCTGGCGATCCTGGCGCTCGGTCAGCAGGACTACGCGGGCGCGCGCGACCTGCTCACGGAGATCTTCGACGACGACACCCCCGGCTTCTCGACCACCTCCCTGCCGGACCTGGTCGAGGCCGCGGCGCGGTCGGGCGACGACGCGGGCGCGCGGCGCGCCCTGGACCGACTGACCGCCCGGGCGGCGGCCGTCTCGACGCCGGTCGCGGCCGGGCTGCTGGCTCGGTCGCGGGCGTTGCTCGCCGACGACGACCAGGCCGAGGAGCTGTTCACCACCGCCCTGGCGCTGCTGCAGACGACGAACGTCGCCACGGACCTCGCGCGCTGCCATCTGCTCTACGGGGAGTGGTTGCGGCGCTGCGGGCGTCGCACCGACGCCCGGGTGCAGCTGCGACGCGCGCACGAGATGTTCGCCGCGATGGGGGCCGGCGCCTTCGCCGAGCGCGCCCGTTCCGCGCTCCTCGCGACCGGCGTACGGACCTCGGCACCCGCTCGGGACCAGGGCGACGGGACTCTCACGCCGCAGGAGTCCCGGATCGCAGGCCTCGCCGCGCGCGGCATGACGAACTCCGAGATCGCGTCGAGCCTGTTCGTCACCGCGTCGACCGTCGAGTTCCACATGACGAAGATCCTGCGCAAGACGGGGGCCACCTCACGGCGGGAGCTGCGCGGCCCGCTGGGGCGCTGACTGGGGTCTTTCCCGGGTGCGGACATTCCGGGCGTCGTGGTCCGGTGGACGCATGGACCAGGAGCTGGCAGGCAAGGTCGTCGTCGTCACCGGCGCGAGCCGGGGCATCGGTCTCGCGATCGTCCGCGCGCTGGCTGCGGAGGGCGCCGTGGTCGTCGCCGGCGTGCGGTCGTCGAACGCCGAGCTGGAGGCGGTCGGCGGCGACGTGCAGATCGTCACCGGTGACCTCGCCACGGCCGACGGTCCCGGGCTGCTGATCGACGCCGCGGTCGCCGCGCACGGCCGGCTCGACGTGCTGGTCAACAACATCGGCGGCGTCCGCCCGCGCCTGGACGGCTTCGCCTCGGTGACCGACGAGGACTGGCTGTGGGCCTTCGCGACGAACCTCATGCCTGCGGTCCGGGCGACGCGAGCGGCGTTGCCGCACCTGCTGGCGAGCGCGCCGTCGTCCGTCGTGACCATCAGCTCGGTCAACGCCTCGCTGGCCGACCCGGCTGTCATCGACTACAGCTCCGCGAAGGCGGCGCTGACCAACTTCTGCAAGTCCTTGTCCCGCGAGGTCGGTCCGCTCGGCGTCCGCGTCAACACCATCAGCCCCGGCCCGGTCGCCACCGACCTGTGGCTGGGCGGGGGCGGCGTCGCCGAGACGATCGCCGCCCGCACCGGCCGGAGCGCCTCGGACGTCGCCGCCGGCGCCGCCGCCGACTCCGCGACCGGCAGGTTCACCCGTCCCGACGAGGTCGCCGACCTCGTCGTCCTGCTCGCCGGCGCCCGCGCCTGGAACGCGACGGGCATCGACATCCGCATCGACGGCGGGCTCGTCACCACGCTGTGACCGGCTCACCCACCCAGGAGACCGCCATGCCCGCACCGATCGCCCGCAGCGCCCGCGCCGTCGTCCGCATGGTCGCCGCCACGCTGCTGTTCACCCTCGCCGCCGCGTTCACCATGGGCAGCGCGAGCGCCCACCGCCCGGAGGCACCCAAGCCGACGATCGTCCTCGTGCACGGCGCGTTCGCCGACGCGTCGAGCTGGTCGGAGGTCACGC
The DNA here is from genome assembly GCF_056406355.1 of Cellulomonas sp. P1_C4. Classification (NCBI taxonomy): domain Bacteria; kingdom Bacillati; phylum Actinomycetota; class Actinomycetes; order Micrococcales; family Cellulomonadaceae; genus Cellulomonas; species Cellulomonas sp. P1_C4. Next base: position 174,967 of record NZ_JBFUAI010000002.1, read on the forward strand.
AGCGGTTGCAGCACAAGGGCTACACCGTCTACGCCCCGGCCAACCCGCTGCGCGGCATCACCCCGGACGCCGACTACCTGCGCTCGTTCCTGGCGACCGTCTCCGGACCGGTCGTGCTCGTCGGCCACTCCTACGGCGGCGCCGTCATCACCAACGCCGCCACCGGCAACGGGAACATCAAGGCCCTCGTCTATGTCGCCGCGTACGCGCTCGAGGAGGGTGAGAGCATCGGCGCCGCCAACGCGCTGGGTGGCGGGACCGCCCTGCTCGGCCAGCACATCGTCGTCCGGCCGACCGCGGGCGCCGCACCCGGTGACGTGGACGCCTACATCGACCCGGCGTTCTTCCGGGACGTCTTCGCGGCGGACCTGCCCCCGTCGCAGGCCCAGGTGATGGCGGCAGGGCAGCGCCCGCTGCTCGCCTCCGCGCTCGGCACCCCGTCCGGCGTCCCCGCCTGGCGCACGATCCCGTCCTGGTACGTCGTCGCGACGAAGGACCACGCGATCCCGCCGGAGGCCGAGCGCGTGATGGCCGCCCGCGCCGGCTCCACCACCGTCGAGCTGAACACCTCGCACGTCCCGATGCTCAGCCGCCCCGACGCCGTCGTCCAGGTCATCCTCAGCGCCGCCGGCCGCTGAACCCCAGTTCCTACCCTCGCCCCACACTCAAGGAGCACCGACATGACCGAGAACCCGCCCGTCGTCCTCATCCACGGCCTCTGGATCCACGCGTCCGCGTGGGCACCCTGGATCGACCTGCTCGCCACCCGCGGCTTCACGGCGACCGCCCCGGGCTGGCCGGGCGAGGCCGCCACGGTCGCGGAGACCCGTGAGCACCCCGAGCCGCAGAACGACGTCGGCATCACGGCGATCTGCGAGCACTACGCCGGCATCTTCGAGGCGGAGGGCATCAAGCCGATCGTGATCGGCCACTCCTTCGGCGGCCTCATCGCCCAGGAGCTGCTCGCCCACGACCTCGCCGTCGCGGCCGTCGCCATCGACCCGGCCCCCATCAAGGGCGCCAAGGCGCTGCCGTTCTCCCAGCTCAAGTCCGGCCTGCCGGTGCTGGGCAACCCGGCCAACAAGAAGCGCACGGTCGCCCTGACCGCCAAGGAGTTCCGCTACAGCTTCGGCAACGCGCTCAGCGACGAGGAGTCGGACCAGCTCTGGGAGGCGTGGACGATCCCCGGCCCCGGCCGCCCCCTGTTCGAGGACGCCGCCGCCAACTTCTCCCGCCACTCCCCGGCCGAGATCGACACCCACACGGCCGTCCGCGGGCCGCTCCTGCTCACGTCGGGATCGGTCGACCACACCGTCCCGGCCAAGGTGACCCGGCAGGTGTTCGACCTCTACTCGGACAACACGGCCTCGTCGACCGAGTACCACGAGTTCGAGGGCAAGGGCCACTCGCTGACCATCGACTCCGGCTGGTCCGAGGTCGCCGAGTTCGCCATCGACTGGCTCGCGGGCAAGGGCTTCGGAGTCGGCGCGTCCTCGGAGGCCGGCTCGGTGGCGTAGGGCTAGTTCGCCTCGGAGCGGCCGGCCCGCCAGTACCCCATGAACGCGACGGCCTTGCGGTCGACGCCGCACTCGGCCACGAGGTGCCGGCGCAGGGTCTTGATGACGGCGGCCTCTCCGGCGAGCCAGGCGTAGAGCGCGGCGTCGGTTCGCAGCGGGACGCCCGACCCGTCGACGGGCACCTCCCAGAGCAACCCGGAGTCGACGTCCACGTCCTCGAGCTCGACGTCCGCCGCGGGCGCCTGGCCCGGCAGCAGCCGGGCGCACGCGGCCTGGACAGCGGGGACGAGCAGCTCGCCGTGCGCGCGACCGTCGCGGCCGTACCAGCGGACGGTCACGCCGGCGGGCGCGTCCATCGGCAGGCGGTCGCCCGAGAGCGGCATCTCGATGAGAGCCTCGCCCCGCGCGTCGGCGGGGAGGCGCTCGAGGATCCCCGCGATGGCGGGCAGCGCGGTCTCGTCGCCGGCGATGAGCAGGCGGTCGGTGTGGGCCGGGGGGACGAAGTCGACGCCGCCGTGCGGGCCGGTGGCCTCGGCGTTGGGGCCGAGGATCACCAGGTCGTCGCCGGGTGCGGCGGACAGCGCCCAGCGCGAGGCCGGGCCGAGGTCGCCGTGCAGCACGATGTCGACGTCGACCTCGCGACGGTCCTGGCGCACGCCGCGGGCCGTGTAGGTGCGGATCGGGTGGCGACGGTCGTCGGGCATCGCGCGCCAGCGGCCGTACCAGTCGTCGCTGCCCGAGAGGCTGAGCAGCTCGTCGTACGAGGCATCAGCCAGGGGCAGGAAGAACTTGATCCGCTGGTCGAAGCCGTTGTCCGCGAAGCGGTCCAGGTCGTCGCCCGTGAACGTCACGCGCAGCACGCTCGGGCACATGGTCTGGACGGCAGCCACCTGCACCGCGAACATGCGGAAGGGCAGCGCTGGGGCTTCGACCGAGACGGGCACGTCGTCCAGGGTAGAGGAAGGTGAGGCTGTCCTCACCGCGGCGTTCGTCACAGCAGTCCTTGTCACAGTGCGCTCCTTCGGGTCCGCCACAGCAGGGAGATGAAGTACGGGGCGCCGATCATGGCCGTGAGCAGGCCGGCGGGGATCTGCGCGGGGGCGATGACCGTGCGGCCCAGGGTGTCGGCGACGCTGACCAGCAGTGCGCCCAGCAGCGCGGCGACCGGGACCACGCGCGCGTGCGACGACCCGACGAGCGAGCGAGCCAGGTGCGGAGCCATGAGCCCGACGAATCCGACGACACCGATCGCGGACACCGCGACGGCCGTGAGCAGCGCGGTCACCACCAGCACCCCGAGGCGGGTCCGCTCGAGCTGCACGCCGAGCACGCGGGCCACGTCGTCGTCGACCGACAGCACGTCGAGGTCCCGGCGCCAGCGCACGACCAGCGGCGTGAGGATCACGAGCGCGATCGCCACCGGCCACACCTGCGCGGCCGTGCGCCCGTAGGTCGAGCCCGACAGCCAGGTGAGCGCCATGGTCGTGTTGTACGGGCTGGTGAGGACGACGATCAGGGTGATGAGCGACGTCGCGACGGCCGAGACGCCGATGCCGACGAGCACCAGCCGGTCCGAGCTCAACCCGCGACGGTTGGCCAGCCCGTAGACCAGCGCGAACGTCGAGAGTGCGCCCAGGCACGCGGCGGCGGAGACGACCCAGATGGTCGACCCCGGGAACAGGACGATCGCCAGCACCGCGCCGACGCCGGCGCCGCCCGTGATGCCGAGCAGGCCCGGGTCGGCGAGCGGGTTGCGCGCCACGGCCTGCACGGTGGTGCCGGCGAGCCCGAGGGCCGCACCGGCCAGCAGCGCGGCGAGCACGCGGGGCGTGCGCTGGTCCAGCACGAAGCTCACCTGGCGCCCGCTGACGCCCGCGAACCAGTTCGCCACGTCCCCCATCAGCAGCAGGCGGTCACCCAGCAGGAAGCCGGCGACGAGCGCGGCGACCACCGCGACGACCAGGGTGCCGACGACGAGCGCCACGCGCCGCCGCGACGCCGGGTGCGCCCCGACGGCCGCCGTGCTGCGCGCGGGGCCCGAGTCGCGCAGGCGCCGGGCGAGCCAGACCATGATCGCCGCGCCGAACAGCGTGGTGACGACGCCGGTCGGGATCGCCACGCCGGCGACGCCCGGCACCGCGAGGCGCAGCAGCACGTCGGCGGCCAGCACCACGATGCAGCCCGTCAGCGCCGCGAGGGGCAGCAGGAGCCGGTGGTGCGCGAGGCCGGGGACACGCCCGGCGACCAGCCGCGCGATCACCGGCGCGCTGAGCCCGACGAAGCCGATCGGTCCGGCCACCGTGACCGCGAGCGCGGCCAGGAGCACCGCGAGCAGGACAGTGACCACGCGCGTGCGCCGGACGTCGAGTCCGAGCACGGACGCGGTGTCGTCGCCGAGCGCGAGCACATCCAGCCGCCTCGACCAGACCACGAGGACCATCGCCGCGAGCAGCACCACGGGCGCCGCCTGCACCACCTTCGTCGTGCCGGACTGGACGATCGAGCCCTCGCCCCACGCGAACATCCCCTGCGTCTCCTGCGCGAACAGGATCATCAGCAGGATCGTCACCGACGACAGCGCCAGCATGGTCGCCGACCCGGCGAGCACCAGCCGCGTCGGCCCCTCGGCCCCGCCGCGCGCGATCGCGAGCACCAGCGCGGCCGCCGCGAGCCCGCCGACGAACGCCAGCGCGCCGCTGACCGCGAACGGCAGCGCGAACCCCGTCACCGCGGCGAGGACCACCGTGAAGTACGCCCCGGCGTTGACCGCGAGCGTGTCAGGCGAAGCCAGCGGGTTGCGCGCCACCGACTGCAGCGCGCTGCCGGACATGCCCAGCGCGACGCCGACCAGCAGCCCGGCGAGCACCCGCGGCGCGCGCGACGCGACCAGCACCGCGAGGGTCTCGTCGTCGCTCGAGCCCGTGAGCAGCCCCAGCAGGTCCCCGAGCCCGACTCGTGACGTGCCGAGCGTGAGGTCGACGGCCGCGAGCAGCACCACGAGGAGCACCGCCGCGACGAAGACGGCCGTGATCCGCCCGCGTCGCGCCCGGCCGGCGCTCGGCGGCGCTCCCGTCGGCGTCCCCGGAGCGGCCCTGCGTGCAGGATCCCCAGCGACGGACGCTGCACTCATCGGTGCATCCACGCTCATGGTGGCGGGCTCCGAGGTCAGGCGGTGATCGCGGCCACGGCGGCGTCGATGAACGCCTCGCCCGACTCCGGGCCGCCGAACATCCAGATGCCGTCGGGCAGGCGGGTCGTGTTCCCGGCGACGACGAAGGGAAGCTGCTCCCAGATCGCGTTCCCGGTCAGCCCGTCCTTGAAGGCGTCGCCGCCGTCGGTGTCGTTGCCCACGTACAGGAACTCGAGGTCACCGAGGCTGGTCAGGCCCTCGACGTCGGTCTGCGCCAGGCCGTAGTCGGGGTCGCCCTCGCCGGTCCACGCGTTCTCGAGGCCGAGCAGGCCCGCGACGCCGCCCAGGTAGGACCCCGGCGTGTACATCCGGATCGAGACGGTCCCGTCCGCCACCCAGCCGTCGGCGAACGTGAAGGCCGCCCCGGCCTTGCCGGCCTCGCCGAGCGTCGCCTTCGCCTCGTCGACCTTGGCGTCGAAGTCCGCGAGCGCCGCCTCCGCCTCGTCCGAGGTGCCGGTCGCCTCGCCCAGGATCTCGAGCGTGCCGCGCATCTTGCCGATCGGGTCGGACGCGTCCGAGCCGCGCAGCGCGATCACGGGGTACTCGGCCTCGATCTGCTCGATGACCTCGGCGGGCAGGTCCGTGGTGGTGACCACCAGGTCGGGCTCCAGGGCGGCGATCGCGTCCAGCGACGGCTCGCCACGGAAGCCCACGTCGGGCGTCGACGCGTCCAGCGGCACGACGGTGTCCCAGGTGTTGTAGCCCGCGACGTCGGCCGCGCCCACGGGCGTGACGCCGAGCGTCAGCAGGTTCTCCGTGAGGCCCCACTCGAGCGAGACCACCTTGGTGGCGGGCGCGTCGAGCTCGACGGTGCCGCGATCGTCGGTGATCGAGACCGGGCCGCCGGTGGCGGCAGAAGGCGCCTCGGCCGCCTCGGCGGCGTCTTCCGTGGTGCCGCAGGCGGCGAGCAGCAGGGCCGCGCCCGCGAGGAGGGCAGGCAGGGTCATCTTGCGCACAKGGGTGTCCTTCAGAGTTGGCGTGAACGGGGTACTAGACGGTGGTCAGGTGCGAGCGATGCGTGTGCTTGCCGACGGGCCGGGTGTGCACGCGGCCGGTGTGCTCGTCGCGCACCACCTCGATGCGGATGCCGTACGTGTCGGTGAGCGCGTCGGCCGTGAGCACCTCGTGCGGGCGGCCGGAACCGACGACGACGCCGCGGCGCAGCAGCACCACGTGGTCGGCGACGGACGCCGCCTGGTCGAGGTCGTGCAGGACGACGCCGACGGCGACGCCGTGGTCGTCGGCCAGGTCCCGCACCAGGTCGAGGATCTCCACCTGGTAGCGCAGGTCGAGGTACGTCGTCGGCTCGTCGAGGAGCAGGACGCGCGTGTCCTGCGCGAGGCACGTGGCCAGCCAGACGCGCTGGAGCTCGCCCCCGGACAGCTCGTCGACGCCGCGGTCGGCCATCGACCCGACGCCCGTGACCTCCATGGCCCACGCGATCGCGCGCGGGCCGTCTGCGTCGTCCTGCCGCCAGCGCCCGCGGTACGGGTGCCGCCCGTAGCCCACGACGTCCCGCACGCTGACCCCCGACGGCGTCGGCCGCGACTGGGACAGCAGGGTCACGCGGCGCGCGAAGTCCTTGGCGGACAGCGCGTGCGCGTCGGGGACGTCCGGCAGGCTGACCGTGCCGCTCTCCGGGGTGTGCAGCCGCGCGAGCGCCCTCAGCAGCGTGGACTTGCCCGAGCCGTTGGGGCCGATGAGGGCCGTGACCTGGCCGGGCTGCAGTCGCAGGCCGGCCGCCGTCACGACGACCGTGCCGTGGTAGGCCAGCGTCAGGTCGTCGCCGCGCAGCGCGTCGGGGGTGCTCACGAGTGCAGGTTAGCCTGCACTAAGTAAGGTTTGCCAAACCTCATCCACATGGCGAACGCGGAGGGGCTAGACGACGCCCCCGAAGGCCAGCCCGAGCAGGTAGGTCGCCGCGGCGGCGCCGTACCCGATGGCCAGCTGCCGCAGCGCACGCTTGGCCGGCGACGCCCCGGAGAGCACACCCACCGTGGCGCCCGTGGCCAGCAGCGCGAGCCCGACCAGGAACGAGGCCCACGCGACGGCGACGATCCCCTCGGCGCCGAGCAGGTACGGCAGGACCGGGATGGCCGCGCCGGACGCGAAGAAGCAGAAGCTCGCCGCCGAGGCGCCGACCGCGGTGCCGACGGACTCGTGCTCGTCGACCTCCTCCTCGGCGGCGGGGTCGGCGAGCGCGTCGGCGTGGTCCAGCGACGCCAGCACCTCGTCGGCGCGGGCCTGCGCCTCGTCGGGCTCCATGCCCCGGGCGCGGTAGACCAGCGCGAGCTCGTTGGCGTCGACGTCGAGGTGCGGCAGCGCTGCCCGGGCGGCCTGCCCGGGCCGGGACGCCTCGAGCAGCTCGCGCTGCGACCGGACCGACACGTACTCGCCGGCACCCATGGACAGCGCGCCCGCGAGGAGTCCCGCCAGGCCCGTGAGCAGCACGGCCGCCGTCGACGCGCCGCTCGCGCCGATGCCGAGCACCAGGGCGAGGTTGCTCACCAGTCCGTCGTTGGCGCCGAACACCGCCGCCCGGAACGTCCCCGAGATGCGGTTGCGCCCGCGTGTCGCCAGGCCGCGCACGACCTCCTCGTGGATGGCCTCGTCGGCGGCCATGGCCGGGGTGGCGTCCTCGTCGTCGTCGTACCCCGACCGCGCCTCCGCCCGCTGCGCGAGTGCCAGGACGAAGACGGAACCGAACCGGCGAGCCAGCACCCCGAGCGTGCGCGTGCGGAAGTCGCCTTGCAGGGGCCTGCCGACGTCGTCACCGAGAAGATCGAGCCAGTGCTGCTCGTGCCGGCCCTCGGCCTCGGCGAGCGCGAGCAGGATCTCGCGCTCCTCGCCCGTGCGCCGGGACGCGATGTCGCGGTAGACCGCGGCCTCGGCGCGCTCGTCGGCAAGGTACTTGCGCCAGCGCCGGATCTGGGATCTCGAGGGGCTCTGACGGGCGGTGGTGGGGGTTGGCACTGCTCCATGGTCGCAGCCGTGCGGACCCGAATCGGGCTTCAGAGCGGTGTTCAGGTTGCCGAATCATCGGATGTGCAGAACCGTGGCGTGAACCGACGGATGCCCATGGCGGGCTTCGTCCCCGTTCCACTCTCCGGGAGGCTCCCGATGTACGCCGAGACGGCCGTGGCACCCGCGCTCTCCGCGATCGCGCCCGCGCGCCACTGGGCACGGGACCGACTGAGCGAGGCGGGGGTCGACGACGGGCGCCTCGAGCTGCTCGTCCTGCTGGTCAGCGAGCTGGTGACCAACGCGGTCGCGCACGCCGACCCGCCCGTGGTGCTGCGCGTGCACGTCGACGACGAGCGCACCCGCGTCGAGGTCACCGACGGCGTCCGCGAGGTGCCCGTGGTCCGCAACCCGCCGCCGACGGCGCTCGGCGGCCGCGGTGTGATGTTCGTCGACAAGCTGGCGTCGAGCTGGGGCACTTCCGAGGAGCAGGGCGACGCCGCCAAGGCAGTCTGGTTCGAGCTGCGGCACGACGACATCAGCGAGCTGGACCGCTTCGGCCGCTGAGCGCTGACGCGGCGGTCCGCAGCGTCAGGTCACCGAAAGACGACCGTGTAGACCCGCGCCAGCCGCCCGTCGCGGACGAAGCCCATGTCCACGCCGCTGACCACCGGACCCCCGCCCGCCGGGCCGAGCTCCCACGCCAGGTAACCGAGGTCCTGGACCTGGTAGACGGCCCCCGCCGGTCGGAAGACGAAGTCGGGGGCGCCGTCGAGGATCCCTTGGGCCTTGGCGTTCAACGCGTCGTGGCCCTGGAGCTGGCCGTCTCCGTCGGCGAACACCACGTCCTGCGTGTAGGTCCGACGGATCGCCTCCAGCCGACGGTCCGGGTCATGCTCGCCGAAGACCTCCAGCAGGTTCGCGCGCATCAGGGAGTCCAGCGGGTCCGGCATGGTTCAGTCCTCCCAGGGTGGCGTCTCGTCGAGCTTCGCGTAGTACTTCGCCAGGTGGCTCTTGATGCGGTCACGGTCCTTGTCCGGGACGTCGACCCCGCCGCGGGAGCCCTGCATCACCGCGGCGGCCGCGAAGACGCCGCGCGGTACGGCAGTGAGCTTCCCGTCGATGACGTCGGCGATGAGCAGCTTGTAGGCGGTGAAGTTCTCCTTGGAGTCGGCGTCGTACCAGACGTGCGCGTCCCGGTACTTCTCGTTGGGCTCGTCCTCGGCCTTCGCCCACGCCCGCACGCGCTTCTCGGCGGCGTCGCCGTCCCACGCGCGGTCGCGGTCGGCCAGGGGAAGGTCGCCGAATGCGGTCACAGCCATGTCGATCGTCCTCTCAGTCGGTGGGGGCGGCGGCGCGGAGCTTCTCGAGCAGCGGTCCGGCGGCCGTCGACAGGAACTCGTCCTGCCGCTCGTCGCCCACCTGCACGAGCGCGATGTCGGTGAAGCCGGCCTCCCAGTACGCGGAGACGGCCTCGACCACGGCGTCCAGGTCCGGGCCGCACGGGATCTGCTCGGCCACGTCGGACGGCCGCACGAACTGGCTGGCCGCGTCGAACGCCTCCGTGGTCGGCAGGTCGGCGTTCACCTTCCAGCCGCCCGCGAACCAGCGGAACTGCTCGTGCGCGCGGGCGATCGCCACGTCCCGGTCCGGGTCCCAGCTGATGGGGATCTGCCCGATCTTGCGCGACTCGGGCAGCGTGTGCCCGCGGGCGTCGTCCCAGTGCCGGATGGCGTCGGCGTCGGGCTCGACAGCGACGAGGTGGTCGGCCAGGGTGGCGAACCGCTCGATCGAGTCCGGGCCCGACACGGCGGCGCCGATCTGGATCGGCTCGTCGGGGAGGTCCCAGACCTTGGCGGAGTCCACCTGGAAGAAGTCGCCGGCGAAGTTGACGCGGTCGCCGGTGAGCAGCGAGCGGATGATCTCGATCGCCTCCTCGAGCATGTCCTGCCGCTCACCGACCGCGGGCCAGCGCTCGCCGACCACGTGCTCGTTGAGGTTCTCCCCCGCGCCGACGTTGAGCTGGAACCGACCGTCGGAGAGCACCCCGAGCGTCGCGGCCTTCTGCGCGACGACGGCTGGGTGGTACCGGACGGTGGGGCAGGTCACGTAGGTCATGAGCTCGACGCGCTCGGTCGCCTGGGCGACCGCGCCCAGCAGCGTCCAGGCGTACGGCGCATGGCCCTGCTCGTCGAGCCAGGGGAAGTAGTGGTCGCTCGACACCTCGAAGTCGAACCCGAGGCGCTCAGCGGCGAGGGAGTAGCGGACCAGGTCCTTCGGTCCGGACTGCTCGGTCATGAGGGTGTAGCCGAAACGTGTCACCGATCGACGGTCGCACTCCTGCCACCGCCTCGCATCCCGTCAGGCGTCGGCCCAGGCCTCGCGCTCGGTGCGCACCGTGACGCCCGTGCGGCCGGCCTCCTCGATCGCCAGGCCGAGCAGGTGGTCCTGGCAGCCGTCGGCCAGCGGGTACGGCGGCGGTCCGTCGCCGCGCACCCACGCGCCGGTCGCGTCGATCAGGGAGGCCACGGCGATGTCGTCGTCGGCCAGCCGGGCGCCCTGGAACGGGTTCCGGTAGAGCACCCGGCCGTCCAGGCTCAGGTGCTCCAGGTCGAACCCGTCCAGGTTCTGCTCGAGGCCGGTGACGCGGCGGACGATCGGTGAGCTGACCACTGTGCGCTCGTCGACCCAGCGGGTGACCGTGTCGTCGACGATCTCGCCGTGCGTCCCGCGGATGACGATCCGGTTGGTGCGCAGCGGGTTGTGCCACTGGTTGTCCGTGAAGTCGTACAGCGCGCTGCGGCCGTTCCCGAAGTCGAGCGTGGCGAGGATGTTCCAGGAGTCGACGGGCTCCGTCGCCCCCGTCCAGCCGTCGCGGGCGAGGGGGCCGACAAGCGGCGCGTTGAACACCGAGGCCTTCACGACGACCTCGCCGCGGCCCGCGTCGAGCAGCCGCCTGATGAGTCCGACGGCGTGGTACAGATGGGTCGAGCTGATCTGTACGCTCGTCGGCGTCCCGATCAGGCCGTCCTCGACCGCGGCGATCCGGGCCACGTGGGACGGCATCGCAGGGCTGTGCTCGGCCACCTGCACCAGGCCCGACGAGCCGACCTCGGCCCACAGCTCCCGGAGCCCCTCGGCGTCGGGCGCGGGCGGCGTCTCGGCCAGCACGGGGATCCCGAGGGACACCAGCTCAGCGGTCACCTCCGGGGTCACGGGCCACGGGACCGAGACCACGACGAACTCGGGCCGGTCGGTGCCGCCGTCCGGGACCGCGCCCGTGACCAGCTCCTCGATGGTCCGGACCGTCGGGACGCCCCACGCCTCCTCGACCTCCGCCCCGCGCAGTGCGGACCGCGTCACCACGCCGGTCACCTGGAACCGGTCGGGCATCAGGCGGGCCATCCGGACGAAGAACTCCGCCCGCCACCCGCTGCCGACCACGCCGAACCGGATGGGTCCCTGCTGCGTCATGCGCTGTCCTCGTCGTCGGGGGATGCGTGCGCGTCGAGACTAGTCCGCCGTGACCTCGGTGACCTGGCCGTCCTCGACGTGCCAGCGGCGGGTCAGCCGGACGGTCTCCAGCATCCGGCGGTCGTGCGTGACCAGCAGGATCGTCCCGTCGAACGTGTCCAGCGCCGACTCCAGCTGCTCGATCGCGGGCAGGTCCAGGTGGTTGGTCGGCTCGTCGAGGACCAGCAGATTGACGCCGCGGGCCTGCAGGAGCGCCAGGGCCGCGCGGGTGCGCTCGCCGGGCGACTGCGACGACGCGGGCCGGTGGATGTGGTGGCCGCCCAGGCCGAACTTGGCCAGCAGCGTGCGGACATCCGCGGTGGGCCAGTCGGGGACCTCGCGGGCGAACGCGTCGCCCAGCGGCTCGTCGCCCTCGAACGCGCGGCGGGCCTGGTCGACCTCGCCGACGAGCACGCCGGAGCCCAGGTCGACCGCGCCGGATGTGGGCTGCAGCCGACCGAGCAGCAGCGCCAGCAGGGTCGACTTGCCCGCGCCGTTGGGGCCGGTGACCGCCACACGGTCCCTCCAGTCGAGCTGCAGGTCGACGGGCCCGAGCGTGAAGCCACCGCGAGTCACCACGGCGTGCCGGGCCACCGCGACGACGGCCCCCGAGCGACCCGCGGCGGCGATCGTCATCTGGAGCTGCCACTCCTTGCGCGGCTCCTCCACCACGTCCAGCCGCGCGATCATCTTGTCGGTCTGCCGCGCCTTGGCCGCCTGCTTCTCCGACGTCTCGCCGCGGTGGTGCTTCACGTGCTTGTCGTTGTCCGACGCCTTACGGCGGGCGTTGCGCACGCCCTTCTCCATCCACGCGCGCTGCATGCGGGCGCGCGCGTTGAGGGCATCGAGCCGCGACGAGTACCCCTCGTACGCCTCCCGCGCGCGGCGGCGGGCGATCGAGCGCTCCTCCAGGTAGGAGTCGTAGCTGCCGCCGTACGTGGACACGCGCTGCAGGCTGCGGTCGATCTCGACGACGGCCGTGACGGTGCGGCTGAGGAACTCGCGGTCGTGGCTCACGACGACGATCGCGGCCTCCGACCGGTCGACGAACTCCTCGAGCCGGTCCAGGCCGGCGGCGTCGAGGTCGTTGGTCGGCTCGTCGAGCAGGTAGAGGTCGTAGCGCGACAGCAGCAGCGCGGCCAGGCCGACCCGCGCGGCCTGGCCGCCCGACAACGCCGTCATGGGGTGGTCGAGGTCGACCGTCAGGCCGAGGTCGTCGGTCACCGTGCCCAGGCGCGCCCCGAGGTCGGCGCCGCCGAGCGAGAGCCACCGCTCGAGCGCCTCGGAGAAGGCGTCGTCGGCCCCGTCCTCCCCCGCGCCCAGCGCCTCCGCCGCCGCATCCATGTCCCGCTGCGCGGGCGCGACGCCMGTGCGGCGTTCGAGGTGGGCGCGCACCGACTCCCCGTCCAGGCGCTCGATCTCCTGCGCGAGGAACCCCAGCTGCGCGTGGGCCGGCGAGACGGCGACGCTGCCGGTGTCGGGCGGTCGGATCCCCCCGAGGATCCGCAGCAGCGTGGACTTCCCGGCGCCGTTGGGGCCGACGAGCCCGATGACGTCGCCGGGCGCGACGACGAGGTCGACCCCGGAGAACAGCTCGCGATCGCCGAAGCCGGCCCCGACTCCCTTGGCCTGCACAGTGGCGGTCATGCGGTCATTCTCCTTGCTCGGCGGAGGTGCGACCGTACGCGGTCAGGCCGCTGGTCCGCCCCGTCTTACTGCCCGGCTGCTGCGCGCAGCCCGTCGACCAGAGGCGTCGTCGGGCGGCCGATGAGGGTCCGCAGGTCGGGGGTCGCGTCCGCCAGGTCACCGCGGCGGATGTCGGCGTCCAAGGTCGCGAGGAATCCAGCGGTCCCTTCGTCGAGCCCCGCGTCGACCAGGATCGCCCGGTGCTCGTCGAACGAGACCTGCTTGTTCACCACCGGCGTCCCGAGGATGGTCGCCATGGCGTCCGCGAGCTCGTCGAACGACCACGCGACGTCGCCGCTGAGCTCGTAGACCCGCCCCTCGTGGCCCTCGCCGAGCGCCACGGCCGCCGCGCCCGCCGCGTAGTCGTCGCGCGATGCGCTGGCCACGCGGCCGTCGCCGGTGCTCGAGAGCAGGACGCCCGTGGTCCGCGCCTGCTCGAGCGCGCCGACGTAGTTCTCCGTGTACCAGTTGTTGCGGACGATGGTCCACGCCAGCCCGGAGGCCTGCACCAGCTCCTCCGTGGCCTTGTGGTCGGGAGCGAGGGCCAGGGCGCTCGTGTCCGCGTGGGGGGCACTGGTGTAGACGAGGCGACGCACGCCGGCGGCCTTCGCCGCGTCGATGACGGCGCCGTGCTGGGCCACCCGCACGCCCGGCTCGCTGCCGGAGACCAGGACGACGGTCTCGGCACCCTCGAACGCCGCGGCCAGCGCAGCCGCGTCCCCGTAGTCGGCAGCGGCGGAGCGGACGTCGAGGTCCGCGAGCCGTTCGGTGCGGCGGCCCGTCGCGACGATCTGGTGGGCCGGCAGGCCGCCCGCGAGCAGGTTCGCGACGATCAGACGGCCAAGGTGGCCGGTGGCACCGGTGACGACGACGGACATGAGTGGTTCCTGCTCTCTTCGAGACGGTCGTGCTTGTCGTCTGCGGCAACGGGGGCACGCACCCGAACCTTCCCGATCGTCGGTACCCACTTCGGCGTAAGGTACGCACGTGACGGTGAGCAACGAGGTCAGCGCCCTGGACCGACTGATGACCGACGGGATCCTGCCCGCAGCGTGCCCGTCGCGGATCGTCCTCGACCACGTGACCAGCAAGTGGGGCGTCCTGCTGCTGGTCGCCCTCTCCGAGCGGACGATGCGCTGGGGCGAGCTGCGCCGGATCGTCGAGGGCATCAGCGAGAAGATGCTCGCCCAGACACTGCGGACGCTCGAGGCCGACGGCATCGTGCACCGCGAGGTCACGCCGAGCATCCCGCCGCGCGTCGACTACTCCCTGACGCCGCGGGGCACCGAGCTGGTCGCCCGGCTGCTGCCGCTCATGGAGTGGATCGTCGACAACGCCGACGAGATCGTCGCGCCCGCCTGACGCCAGACCCGCGGATTTCCCGGGTCGGCGACACGAGTTCGCCCGCGCGACTGAACTCCGGCCGCAACGATGCCGACAACAGTCGTAGGGTGCCGTGCGCCCGCATCCGTGCAGGTCAAGACCGAGGGAGGGCTGCCGTGTCCACGCCGAGCGACGTGCTGCACGCGGCCCTCAGTGCGCAGCCGCAGCAGACCGCCGGCGAGCTCGTCGACGCTCTCGCGCGATCGGGTCACCACGGGCTCGGCGTGGTCGAGGTCGGCCAGCTGCTGCACCGCGACCCGCGCCTCCGCAACGACGGCGGAACTCCACCGCGCTGGCGCGCCCTGGGCACCGGCCAGCCCGCACCGCTCGCGAACGTCCCCGCGCCGCACCACCCCGCGATGCCCGTGCTCGCGCCGGCCGCGTCGTTCGGTGATCGGGCACCGGTCCGAGCGCCCGAACCGGCGGCCACGCCGGGCGGGATCCTGCCCGCGAGCGCCTTCGGCGGCCGACCGCCAGTGCGGCTCCCGGGGCATCCTGCGGCGGCGCCGACACCTGAGGCCGCGATGGTCACCCCGCCCGTCGCGCGACCCGTTCGGACGCTTCCTGCGCTGCCCGTCCGCGTCCCCGTGCTCGCCCGTGCCCTGGCGCCGGTCGAGCCGGCCGATGCCATGCCGGCGGCGCCGGTCTCGGCGCCTCCGGTGTGGGTTCCGAAGGGTGCCGCACCCGCGCCCACCTGGGTCCCGCACACCCTTCCCGTCTCGACCGCCTCGGTCTCGGTCCCGGTGGTCGCTGCGCCGGTCGTCGCGCGCCCTGCCGCCACGCCCCCGGTCGTCGCTGCGCCGGCCCGGCCGCTCGCGCAACGCGTGCCGAGGCCAGCTCCCGTCCCGGCCCCCGTCGACGTTCCTGTCACGGATCCTGAGCCACCCGTGAGCGAGCCGACCATCGCCGTCGCGAAGGGCGAGCTCGTGGCGACCCCAGAGGCCGTCGTGGTCGAGGCGACCCACCACGCGTTCGTCGTCGACGATCCGGCCACCCCCGTGGAGACGACCCCGTCGGCAGCGGTCTCCCCGGCATCGCCCGCCGTCGTCGAAGAGACGGGCACCGACCGTGGGCCGCTCGCTCCGGGCGGAGAGGTCCGCTACGTCGGCCCGCAGCTTCGCCGCTGGCAGAAGGACGTGCTCGACGCGTGGTTGTCCACGGACCGACGCGGGATCGTCGAGGCGGTCAGCGCACAAGGGCGCGCGACCGTCGGCGTCCTCGCGACGTGGGACGCCCTGACGCGCGGCGAGAAGGTCCTGGTGCTCGTGCCCACGACGGACCTGATGGAGCAGTGGTTCAGCACGTTCGAGATCCAGCTGCCGGGCCTGTCGCTCGGGCGGCGCGGGGACGGTTGGACGCACACGTTCGACGACTGCGACGTGCTGGTCTCGCTGGTCAGCGCGGCGTTCGGGCAAGACCTCCTACAGCACGGCGCGGGCCTGCTCGTCGCCGACGCGGTGCACAAGTACGGGACGGCGCGACCGGCCGAGACGCTGCGGCGCGAGTTCGGGGCGCGGCTCGGCCTGACGTCGTCGGTGGAGCGCCTGGATGCGGGGGTCGACGAGATCCTGCTGCCTTACTTCGGCACCGTGCTCGACGGCTGCGAACTGCGCCGCGGCCGCAAGGAGGGCGTGCTCGCGCGCTTCCGGCTGGCGTTCGTCCCCGTCGACCTCGACGCGGCCGAGCAGGCCGAGCACGACGCGCTGTCGGCGCAGATCGACCAGCTCGCCGCCCGGCTGGCTCAGGTGCACGGGTGCCGGGCCGGAGCGTTCGTCGACGACGTCAAGGGCCTCCAGGGTCGCTGGCAGGAGAACAGCGCCGCGGCCGCCGACGCCAGCGCGTACCTGCGCGCTGTGAGCACGCGCCGCGACCTGCTCGCGACGTCGTCGGCCAAGCTCGACGCCCTCGCCCTCCTCGCGCCGACCGTCGCCCGGTCGACGCACAGCGTCGTCTTCACGCACACCAAGGACGACGCCGAGTCGGCCGCCACCCGGCTCCGGACCGCGGGCGTCGCCACCGACGTCGTGCACCACGGCCTCGAGACCCGCCGGTCGAGCCTGCGCTCGTTCCGGGACGGCAGCCTCAGGGCCCTGACAGCACCCAAGGTGCTCGACGAGGGCCTCGACCTGCCGCCCGTCGACGTGGTCGTGGTGCTCGCGGGCAGCCGGTCGACCCGGCAGTCGGTCCAGCGGATGAGCCCGATCCTGCATCCGACGCAGGCCACCCGCCTCCCGGCGGGGATCGTGGTCTACGCGCGCGGAACCATCGAGGATCCAGCGCGCGGCACCGGCGAGGGACACCTGGAGGAGCTCGTCGAGGTCGCCACCGAGGTGCGCACCTTCGACGTCGGCAGCTCCGGCGCCGCCATCGCCGCCTGGTTCGTCGGCGCCTAGGGTGATGGCGAGGCAGGCCGCCTACCCGGGCCGCCAGACCTCCGCCCGCTCGAGCCGCTTGCGCACGCCCTCGCCGCCGATGCGCTCGATCTCGCTGCGCGGCCCGACGACCACGAGCAGCATGCGCGCCCGCGACAGGCCGGTGTAGAGCATCGTCCGGGCGCGCTCCAGGTCCCGGAAGCCGTTGACGGCCAGGATCACGACGGTCCGCTCGAGGCCCTTGAATCCGAGCACGTGCCCGTAGAACACGTCCTCGCCGGCGAAGAACCCGTCCCAGTACCCAGCGTGGCCGGAACCGCTGACCAGCTCGACCTGCAGCGGGTGCCGCGATCCCGTCGCGAGCAGCGCGACCTGCCCGGGCAGCCAGCCCTCGTCGAGCAGCGTGTCCACCATGTCGTCGGCCGCCTCGATCGCGTGCTCGTAGGGCACGTCGACGATGCGCACCGGGGCGCCGTCCATGCCCCGCGGCCGGGTCACGCCGTCGCGCAGCGATCCGCACAGCTGGGCGATCTGCTTGGTGGAGCGCAGGTTCTCGTCGAGCGCGATCGGTGGCGTGACGATGGGGGCGACGCCGTCGCGGCCGAACACCCGCTGCGCCTCGTCGAGGAACACGAAGAGGCCGCCGTTCTCCGGGTCACGCAGGCACCGGACCAACGACGGCCACCACTGCTCCCCGAAGTCCTGGGCCTCGTCGACGACCACGGTGTCGAACAGCTGCGCGCGCGGCCGGGCGTCGGCCAGCTCGCCCAGGCGGGCAGGCAGCACGCGCTCGAAGTAGTCGACGTCGTCGTCGGCACCCTGCTCCGCGCCCCACTCGACGGGCAGGTCGTGGAAGAGGCCGACGAACGCCGGCCGCTCCTTGGGCTTCCAGGTCTGCGTGATCCGCTGGAGGTAGCGACCGAGGCCGCGCGAGTAGCACAGCAGAGCCACCCGCTCCCCCGCTGCCGCTCGTCGGCGGGCCTGCTCCAGCGCGAGCCACGTCTTGCCCGTGCCTGCGCCGCCGACCACCTGCAGCCGGTTGAAGTACGCGAGGTGGTCGAGCATGCGGGCCTGGTCCTGGGTCAGGTGGTCGAGATGGTCCTCGAACTCCGCGGCCGTGGCCAGGATCTCGACCTGCGACGGGAAGCTACCCGCGAGGAACTCGACGAGCCCGTCCATCGCGGACTCGTCGAGGGGCGCGAACCCTGCCCCGTGCAGGTCGATCGCGTGCTTCACCAGCCCGGCGGCGCTCCCGACGTCGTTGCGGTCCATCAGCATCGTCCGCGGCAGCTCGGGGGCCGCCCAGTCCTGGGCCACGTACACGTGCGGGAGCGCGACGACGTGCGCCGAGCGCGCCCGGGCGGCGTCGAGCCCGTACCGCAGCAGGAGCTGGTGCAGCACGTGCCGGGCGTCCTGCACCTGGTGCACCGGGTCGATCTCGTGCCGACGAGGCCCCGAGCCCTGCCACCACGCACCGTCCTCGCGCGTGACGTGCCCGCCCTTGACCTCGATCACCGCCAGCCCGACGCCCGGCCACGCGACGAGCAGGTCGATCTCGCGCTCGGTCGACCCGTCCTGCAGGCCGACCCCGGCGAACAGCGCGACGTCGTCGGGCAGCTGGTCGCGCAACGCCTCCCACACGACGCGCTCGGCGCCGACGTCGTCGCGGAACGGCGGGTCCGCGGGGTAGAGGCGGGGCATGGGACGTGTCTAGCGCACGAGCGGTGTCCCCGGAGGGCTCTACCCTCGCGGCATGTTCCTTCTCGACGACGGCGGTCTGGTGCTCTCGCCGAGCGACCTCGCCAACGCCGCCGCCTGCGAGTTCGCCGTGCTGCGCAACCTCGACGGGCGGCTCGGCCTCGCGGAGCCCGCGCCGATCGCCTCAGACGCGATGCTCGAGCGGGTCTCCACCCTCGGCACGGCGCACGAGAACCGGGTCCTGCAGGCGTACCAGGCCTCGCACCGCGTCGTCACGATCGCCCGACCGCGGTACGACGCCGCCTCCGAGCGGGCCGCGCTGGAAGGCGTGCACGCCTCGACGCTCGCTGCTCTCGGCTCCCCGGCCACGGACGTCGTGTACCAGGCCGGGTTCTTCGACGGCCGGTTCACCGGCTGGGCCGACTTCGTCGTGCGGGAGCCGGACGGCTGGACGGTGCTCGACACCAAGCTCGCGCGGAGCGTGAAGGTCACGGCGCTGCTGCAGCTCGCGGCGTACGCCGACCAGCTCATCACGGCCGGCATCCCGACGACGCCCGAGGTGCACCTGATCCTCGGCGACCGGTCGCGGTCCAGTCACCGCCTCGCGGACCTGCTCCCGCTGTACCGCGAGCGCCGCGCCCGCCTCGAGGACATGGTCGACGAGCACCGGGCGTCCGCGACGCCGGTCGGCTGGGGCGACCCCCGCTACCGCGCGTGCGGCCGGTGCGACGTGTGCGCCACGGAGGTCACCGCGCACCGCGACGTGCTCCTGGTGGCCGGCCTGCGGTCCACGCAGCGCGCGCGGCTCGCGGCGGCCAGCATCGGCACCATCGACCGGCTGGCCTCGAGCGCAGGCCCGGTGACGGGCATCGGCAACGCCACGCTGGCCAACCTTCGCCGGCAGGCGGCGCTGCAGGTCCGGCAGGAGACCGCGAGCGAGCCGCTGGTGTTCGAGCTCGTCGACGCCGGCGCAGTCCGCGACCTCCCCGCGCCCGACCCCGGTGACATCTTCTTCGACTTCGAGGGCGACCCGTTGTGGACCGACGACACCGTCCCGGCCGACCAGCCCGCCGACTGGGGGCTGGAATACCTCTTCGGGGTGGTCGAGGCATCGGGGACTTTCCGGCCGTTCTGGGCGCACGACCGCGCGCAGGAGAAGCAGGCGCTCGTCGACTTCCTGGCGTACGTCACCGACCGCCGCGCCGCCCACCCGGGCATGCACGTCTACCACTACGCCCCGTACGAGCGGACGGCACTGCTGCGGCTGGCCGGTCGGCACGGCGTCGGCGAGGACGCCGTCGACCAGCTGCTGCGCGACGGCGTGCTGGTCGACCTGTACGCGACCGTCCGCCGCGGCCTGCGCGTGGGCAGCGACTCGTACTCGCTGAAGAAGCTCGAGCCGCTGTACATGGGGTCCGAGCACCGCGAGGGTGCGGTGACCACCGCGACGGACTCCATCACCGAGTACGCCGAGGCCTGCGACCTTCGCGACGCCGGGAACGCCACCGCCTGGCAGGAGCGCCTCGCCCAGATCGCCGACTACAACCGGTACGACTGCGTCTCCACCCTCCGGCTGCGCGACTGGTTGCTGGCCCAGGGCGCGTCGGCGGGCATCGCGCCGTCCGGCGACACCACGCCCGAGCCCCAGGAACCCGCCGACGAGGATCCGCTCGTCGTCGGGCTGCTCGCGCAGGCCGAGGCGCTGCCCGACGTGCACAACCGCCAGGCCGTCGAGATGCTCGCCGCGGCCGTCGGCTACCACTCCCGCGAGGCCAAGCCGTTCTGGTGGGCGCACTTCGACCGCCTGCAGTCCGACCCCGCCGAGTGGATGGACCCGCGCGGAACGCTGCTGGTGGAGGGCACGCCCGAGGTCGTCGAGGACTGGAACATCGGCACCGGCAAGCGGACGTTCGCCCGGCTGTTGCGGCTCACGGGTCAGCTCGAGCCCGGTAGCGACCTGCGCGCGGGCGGCAAGGCGTGCGCGCTGTATGACCCGCCGCCCGCCTACGCGCAGACGTCCAGCACGGGCCACCGGGGGTGGACGGCGAGCGTAGGCATCCTCGACGTCACCGCGCGCGGCGCCGTCGACTCGGCATCCGGCACGCGTGACGTCCTGCTCGTGAGCGAGCGGTTGCCCATCGGCGCGACGCCCTCACCGGACCTCCCGATGGCCCTCGCGCCGGCGCCCGGCCCGGGCGTGAAGAGCATCGTCGAGGCCATCCGGGAGCTGGTCAGCGGCGTCGCGGTCGGTCTGCCGACGCTCCCGAACCTGCCCGTGGTCGACCTGCTGCGCCGGATCCCGCCCCGGACCCGCAGCGGCCTGCCCCTCCCCCGGCCCGACGACGCCACGGGCGTCACCGAGGCGATCATCGACGCGGTCCTCGACCTCGACGGCTCCTACCTCGCGGTGCAGGGTCCGCCCGGGACCGGCAAGACCTACACCGGCGGCCATGTCATCGCGGCGCTCGCCGCGCAGGGCTGGAAGGTCGCGGTCGTCGCCCAGTCGCACGCCGTCGTCGAGAACATGCTGCGGGCGGTCAACGCCGCCGGTCTCGCCCCTGAGCGCATCGGCAAGAAGGCCCAGGACGAGCACCCCGACGACGCCGTGTGGCAGTCGCTGCCGTCCGGCAAGCACGCCGTGGCGTTCCACGCCCAGCAGGCGGGCGGCTTCGTCATCGGCGGCACCAAGTGGGACTTCACGACGCGCGACCGCATCCCCGACGGCGGGTTCGACCTGCTGGTCGTCGACGAGGCCGGGCAGTTCTCGCTGGCGGACACGGTCGCCGTCTCGACGGCCGCGCGGAACCTGCTGCTCCTGGGCGACCCGCAACAGCTCCCCCAGGTCACCCAGGGCCGCCACCCGGCGCCCGTCGACCGGTCGGCGCTCGGCTGGCTCGCCCAGGGCCACGACACGTTGCCGGACGAGCTCGGTTACTTCCTCGACCGGACGTGGCGGATGCACCCGACGCTGTGCGCGGCGGTGTCGCGGCTGTCCTACGACGACCGGCTGGCCGCCGTCCCGCTCACCGCCGACCGCTCGCTCGACGGGGTCGCGCCGGGCGTCCGGACGGTGCTGGTCGACCATGAGGGCAACGCCGTGTCGTCACCGGAGGAGGCCGCCGTCGTCGTCGAGGAGGTGCGGCAGCTGCTGGGTCGGCGCTGGAGCGACCCGCACACCGGCACCGACCGGCCGCTGGCCGGGTCGGACATCCTCGTCGTCGCCCCCTACAACGCGCAGGTGTGGACGGTTCGCCGCGCGCTCGACGTCGCCGGCATCGTGGGCGTCCGGGTGGGGACCGTCGACAAGTTCCAGGGCCAGGAGGCCGCCGTCGTGCTGGTCACCACCTGCGCGTCGTCCGCGGACGAGGTGCCGCGCGGCATGGAGTTCCTGCTCAACCGCAACCGGCTCAACGTCGCGGTATCCCGGGCGCAGTGGTGCGCCGTGATCGTGCGCTCCCGCCGCCTGAGCGACTACCTGCCGACGAGGCCCGAGCAGCTGGCGGAGCTGGGCGCGTTCATCGGGCTGTGCGGGCCCGCGTAGCTCAGTGCCAGGCGACGTCCTCGAGGTCGGTCTCGACCGTCACGGCGGCCGGGGTCTCGAGCTCGGCCTCCGGCTCGACTGGCTCGGCCGAGAACATGGACAGGTCGTGCGCGGCCGTCCGTCGCGACACGTCCACCCGGACCGCCGTGGGGCCGGCGCAGTCGTGCCACTGGACCACGCCGTCTTCCCGGACCTCGCCGCGAGCCGACGTCGGCATCCACGCGATCGACCGCTCGACGTAGTGCCGACGGGCCTGCCGCCCGGACGGGCTGAAGGCGTCGGTCGAGAACGTCGTGCTCTCCGTCGCCGTGGCCCGGAAGAACTCCGGCTCCGGCCCGGTCTCGCCGTCGGCGTACCTACCGATCCGCCCGACCACCCTCGTCGGGAGCTCGAGCTCGCCCTCGCGGACGGCCCGGTGCAGGTCGTGGTGCGCGTGCTCCGTGAGGACGGCGCGGGCCGCGCCCGACGACCAGAACTCGCGGAGCCGCTTGCGCGGGCTGATGACACCGTCGAGCGCATCGAGGTCGACCGAGCGGTATCCCTCGTTCGGGCCGGTCGGCTCCGACGCCTCGAACGCCTCGTACGCGATGTCGAAGTTCCGGGACGCCCAGCGCGCGGGGTACAGCACGCGGTAGGCGGAGACGAGGGTCGTCGTCGGGATCGCGTCCTGGCCGGTCGCCTGCCGCGCGACGCCCATCGCCGCCGGGAGCGCGTCGATCACGTCCTCCGGCAGGTCGTCGAAGCGGCGCTCCGGCGAGGACCAGGGGCGGTGGATCGCCTCGCCGAGGATGCGGACCCAGTCCCGCAGCAGGGTGTCGAGCAGGTCGAGCCGCGCCAGCTCCGTGCCGGCGTACAGCAGCTCCGCGTGGTCCCGGTGGATCCGGGTCAGCTCGCGCTCGACCGCCGACTCGTACGTCAGGACGGCCTTGTAGAACTGGTGGTTGGCCGCGGCCAGCAGGACGAGCGCCGCCACGAGCAGGATGCCGCAGCACGCGAGCATCGAGGACAGCGGGAAGTCGTAGTCGGCGATCGCGTCCGGCCACGGCCCGTACCGGAGGTACACGAACGCGCCGGTGGCGAGGAGCCAGATGGGAACGGTCCACAGCCACCAGCGGGTGACCACCAGCTTGGCGCGCGTCAGCGCTTCGGCGGGCGGCGTGCTGGGCTTGCGGGCGGCGATCTTGTCCAGCCTGACCTGCAGGTCCGCGCGTCGGTGAGCGACGTCGTCACCGACCTTCCAGAGCACGGTGCCGGACATCTCCGCGTACCAGGCCGCGTACCTGTCGGTCTCGAGCGTGAGCGCCGCGACGGCTTCCCGGCAGCGGTCCAGCTCGCCGGCGAGCTCCGCCAGCGTGGCGTCGTCGGGCAGCACGGCCGGTAGCGCTTCTTTGGCGGGAGGCTCGGAGCCCGGGTCCTGCGCCTTGGCGCGGGACTTCGCCTTGGCGGCCTTCGCCGCGGCGGCTGCTGCCGCGCGGGCCGCGTCGCGCACCTTCTCGGACTCCGCGCGAGCGGCCTGCGCCGCCGCCAGCTCGGCCGCGGCCTCCTCGGCCGCCTCCTTGGCCTCGGCCAGGTGGGCGGCGAGATCGGTCCGGTACCCGCGCATCGACATCGGGTCGTCGGCGGCGACGACCTCGTCGTCGAGACCGACCCAGTGCGCGCCGGGTGGCACGACGGCGGCGCTGGGCGGAAGGAGCTCGCGCCGGCCGGCCTGCCGGGGCTCGGGGAAGTCGTCCAGGTCGCCACCGTCGACCAGAGCGAGGAGCAGCGACCGCGGCCGCGCCCACGTGGCGGGCACCGGGGCGATCGTCCGGGTGGCCTCGAACCGGGTGGTGGCGTCGATGCGGGCGCGCTCGCGCTCGAGCAGCCGGGTCGACGCGTTCGCGAGGTCGTCGACCGGCTTCGGGCCGAGCGTGACGAGGATGCCGTTCTCGGCGCCGATGATCGCGTCGGTCGCCCGCGCCTCGGCCCGGCCGCGCACCCGGGCGACCACCCAGCTGCCGACCGCGCCGACGGTGCGCACGTTGAACCCGGCGGCCGTGCGCAGCGCAGCCCAGAACCCGCGGTACCGGTCCGGCGGCCCGCTCGGGATCCGCTCCTGGGTCGGCGCCCACTCCGGCGACTCGAGGATCGCCGTCGCCGCCTGGGCGGCGATCATGTCCGGGCGCGCGGCCGGACGCGCCCACGCCAGCACCGGCGCCGGCCCGGTCTGGTCGAGACGGCTCGTGTCCAGGGCCTCGGCGACGAGGTGGTCGAGCATGTCCTCGCCGACGACCGAACGGATCGAGACGCGCGCGACCACGGCATCGGCCTCGCGCGCGCTCGAGTCGGTGGTCAGGGCGTCGAGCACGCCGTCCGGCACCCCCCGCAGGATGCCGCCGAGAGCGGCGAGCGCGGCCGCGGCGTGGCCGTCGAGGTTGCCGGGGAAGCGCACGAAGACGCTCGCGCGGTCGAGGTCGGGACGGTCCTCGGGGGAGATGACGACATTGACGTCCCACTGAGCCTGGAAGATGGCCGGGTTCGCCCCGAACGCCCCGCTGACCGGTAGCACGACGACCGAGCGGTGCAGCCGGCAGCCGACCTCGTGCAGATCCGTGCGGCGCGGGAGGGTCGACTCGATCGCGTCGGCGACCGCGCAGCCCGTCGCGGACAGCGTCAGGTCGGTCCCGGCGTCGTGGAGCAGCACGTGCCCGACGACGACGCGCACGAGATCGAGCCGGAACCGACCGATGTGCTCGAACAGGTCGACCGGATGGACGCCGCCCGCGTCGACCAACCGGGCCCGCACCGACGGCGGACCCGCCGGGTGGACGGTCACGTCGTCGGGCGTGACCCACAGCGACGGTTCCACGATGCCCGCGCCGGTCCACGACTCGGCGAGCCCGCGGATCGCGGTGTCGCGAGCCCCGCTGCCGACGACGAAGACGGTCAGGGTGCGCATGTCAGTAGAAGCCCCCGCCATCGGCCACGGGCTGCAGGTTGCCGACGCTGCGACGCAGGTCGCCGAGCGACGCGCGGATCTCGCCGCGCAGCTCGTACGAACCCGGGAACCCGAGCAGGTCGTTGCCCTCCTCGACCCGCGAGAAGTGCTCGTCGAACTTGGCGCTGAGCGCGTCGATCCGCTGCTCCACCTTCTTGCGCCGCAGCTCCCAGTCGGCGGCGGGACCGGTGTCGCCGTTCGGGTTCCGACCGTCGAGGATCCACGCGGACAGCTCGTCCGGCACGTCGTCCCCGCTGCTGCCGAGGGCTCGCAGGCGCTCGTACGGCTTCATCGGGTCGAGGGACTCGGTGGTGTTGACGTCGAGCATCGCGAGGGTGACCGACTCCAGCAGCGCCGGCAGCAGGTCCGGGCCGGTCGGCTTCACGCTGGTCAGCGTCGGCCACGGGAACGCCGCCATCCGACCGCCCTTGCCCAGGTCGGCCGGCACGAACACGCGGGCGCCGGTGTCGCTGACGTCGAGGTGACCCAGGCACCCGGCGACGAACCACCCGCGCACCAGCGACCGCAGGACGGCCGGCGAGAAGGGCAGCGCCTCGGACAGCGGACGGGACCGACGCCAGCGCCAGAACTCCGCACGCTGGTCCGTCGACGCGCTGCGGGCACCCCACTCGCTCGCGATCGGGCGCATGAGGCTGTCGAAGACGACCGGCTCGTACGGCTCCCGGTTGACGGTGAAGATGTCGATGAACGCGCCGTTGCCGTCGCTGAACGACTTCTCCACCACCTCGTTCCACTGGCTGCGCGACTCCAGCAGGGTCCGGAACCGCTCACGGGCCGGCGACTTCTCCGGCAGCGGCACCTCGCTGAAGAGGGTCGTGTAGGAGACCTCGTTCTTGCCGTGCACCTGCACGAGGACCGACGGGTTGACGCTCACCAGCGGCGAGCCCGCGTTGAGGGCGGCGATCAGCTGTCCCTCGAAGCGCTGCAGGCGCGCGGCGAGATCGGCCGGGCCGACCGATGCCGGGTCGAGGTAGTCCCGCAGGCCCTCGTCCATGTACCGACCCACCGCGGTCCCGTCGCGGTGGAGCCACCCGCGCGCCCGGTCCAGCAGGTCGCCGGCCGTGGCGTGGACGACGAACGACGCCCGGCTCGGCGCCGCCGTCACCGTGCGGTGCAGGAGGTGGTTGCGGGGAACCCAGTCGGCGGTCCGGACGACGAGGTGCTGCACCCGGCCCTCGACCTCGTCGGTCCCCAGGAGCACCTGGATGTCGGCCGACTTCCGCGCCTCACGCGGCTGCTCGATCCCGATCGTGCGCGACACGAGCGAGGAGAGGATCGAGGGGTAGTCGTCCGGCTTCTCCAGCAAGAACTCGTTCGGCGCGGGCCGCAGGCGGATCGGGATGACGTCGCCCTCGGGCCACAGCGCGATGACGGACGGGCGCCCGTCACCGCGGATGCTGCCGGCCTCGGCCAGCGCCTCGAGACCGTGCTCGACCGACTGGACGAGCGGCTCGAGGACGTTGTCGACGAGGTCCTGGATCAGCTCGACCGCGAGGTCGCGGATCTCGGCCTCCTGCTCCTCGGCGAATGTCTGGACGGCCCGCTTGACCGCCTCGGCGAGCCTGTCGGTGGTGCGCAGGATGACCGCCGTGTCGGCGTCGTCGAGGGCGCCGCGGATCTGCTGGTCCACGTCCGCGGCCCACCGACGGCTCGCGCTCGCCTCGCTGCGGAGCTCGTCGCGGACCTGCCCGACCTCGGTCGACAGGCGGCGGAGCAGCTCCACGGTGACGGGCGCGCCGCTGGAGGCGATGTACCGGGCGGTGAGTGCCGTCAGGTCACGCTGGATGTTGTCGACCCAGCTGCGCGCAGCGTCCGTCCGGGCCGCGAGCTGCGCGGTCTGGAAGTGCGACTGCCGGTCCTTGACCAGGTTCCTGATGTTGCGGCGCACGTCCTCCGCGCGGGCGCCCTTGTCCGGGATCGCCTCCTTGGCCTTGGTCTGGATCTCCACGAAGACGGCCTTGAGGTCGTCCCGGAGGCTCTGCGGGCGGAGCGCGTCGACGATCTGGTTGCGGTCCTTGCCGCGCTCGTCCAGGCCCGAGGCCGCCAGGAACCCGCCGAAGACGTCGTCGGCCGTGTCCCGGACCAGCTGCTTCTCGGTCCGGTCGTCGCCGCGCTGCCGCAGCTCCTCGTGCCGTCGCGTGAACCGCTCGACGACCGTGCGGGCCAGGTGCTCGCTCGCGTAGTCGCGGAACCGGTCGCGCCCGAGCCCGACGCGGGACGACCCGAGCGCCGCGAACGGCGTCTCGGTGCCCTGCGTGTGCAGGCCGAGCTTGTCGGGCACCGACTGCGCGGTCGGTGCCCAGTTGCCCTGGGTGTACGTCGAGAGCGAGTCCTGCAGCCGCTCGCTGACCACCCAGGCGCCCAGCGAGCGCCCGAGGGCGCGGTAGATGTCGTTCTGCGTCCGGTACGTCACGTGCTCGTTGCGGGCGCCGACCAGGAACGGGTACCGCGGGCCGAGGCGCTTCGCCGTGCCCAGCTGGACGCCGTACCGGGCGAAGAGGTCGGTCGTCCCTTCGGTCGCGCCGTCCTCGTTCCAGAAGCCGCTCAGCAGCTCGGCCAGCGCCGCCAGCGAGTTGGGCCGCACCCCGCGACGGGCCTCCTCGGGCAGGTAGTCGAAGACGTCCGGGGCATACAGGATGCCGACGATCTCGCTGGCCCACTTGTCCCCGAGCGCGCGGACGGCGTCGCAGACGTCGATCACGGCACCGGAGCCGCTGCCGCCGGCGATCGAGGAGACGACGACGACGGTCGGCTCGTGGACGACGCTCGACGGCACGCCCCCGAGGGCTGTGGTGACCTGCTGGAGCTCGCCGATCACCTCGGCGCCCGTGAGCTGACGGCGAGCGTGCTGGAGCGCCTCGCGCACCCGGTCGAGGCCGGCGACCGTGATGACCCGCCCGAGCGCCCGGTACTGGCCGGCGCCCTTGCTCGCCGGGATGTTCACGCGGTTGGGGTCCGGCCGCCACCCGCCCAGCGCGTCCGCGAGGTGCGCGCTGGCCGTGCTGGTCATCGCAGCGTCGATGGTCCGGTAGTCCACCCCGCTGGCCACCAGCCCCTGGTAGTCCCGGTCGGGCAGCTGCGCGGGCAGGTCCGGGTCGTTGCCGTCCGCGACCGTGGGCACGTCGATGTGCAGGAACTGCCACGCGCKCGGCAGGTCACCGACCCACCCCGCCTKCTGGAGCCGCCGCTCGAGGTCCTCGCGGACGACGCGCAGGGTCTTGCCGCCGGAACCGCCGACACCGACGAGGAGGAACGGACGAAGCATGAGATGTCCTTGGGGTGAGTAGGTGCGGAACTGCTAGTCCCAGAAGTTGACCGAGCTCGGCGGTGCGTCGTCGGCGGCGGGCGGTGGTGCGGGTGGCGGGGTGGACTTCGCGGGACGGCCCCGCCGACCACGGCCGGTCGGCGCGGGCGTCGCTGGGGTTGTGGCGGGGCCGAGGTCGTCGGCCCAGCTCGACGCCGGCGCGGGCCCGGGCGCCGCCGGGGTGGCCTCGTCGTCCGCCCAGGACGCCGCACGGGGCTCCCGGTCGCTCGTCGGTGCCGGCCCCGCCGACGGCGCGGTCGGCGTCGGACCAGCCGTGCGAGCCGCGGCCGCACCGACGACCGCGTCGACGATCCGGTCCCACGGCGCATCGCGGACCTCGTCGAGCCGCTCCGGAAGCACCGCGGCGACGCCCTCGCGCGAGTCGACGACCATGACCAGCCGGCCCCGGATCTCGGTCGCGCCCGGCAGGGGCGGCTCGGCGGCGAGGACGAACCCCATGGTGCCCGGCAGGTCCACCTCAGAGGCTCGGCCGTCCGCGCGCGTCAGCTCGTTCCCGGCCGTCGTGACGACGATCGAGTCCCCGGCCGCCCGCACCACGCCGGTCCCCTGCCGCAGCGGGAACCACGGGAAGGAGCGCCGGAACTCGAGCCCGGCGGCGTCGAACCTCCCGAGCCGGCCGGACTTGCCCACCCGCAGCGGCTCGAAGTCGAAGGCGGGGTCGAGCAGCTCGGCGCTGTCGTCGGTCGCGCGTCGCACGCCACCGGCGGTGACGAGCACCGGCACGGACGCCACCCGAGCGTCGGTGGTGAGTCGGTAGCGGTCCGCGACACGCCTCGACACCTCCGCAGTGAGCCACGCGATGAGCAGGGCGGCCAGCAGGAAGAGGGCTGTCAGGCCCAGCTGCTTCTCCGTGTCGACGGGCCGCGTCATGGACGTCCCGACCGGCACGGCGAGCGTGACGTCGTCCCCGCCGTTGGCCGCGGTCAGCGTGATCGGCAGCGAGCCGTCGACACGACCGTCGGCCGGGTTCTCGGCCGACACCTCGACGGCGATCTGCGCGGTGCCGTTCGCCGGGATGTCCACGCAGCCGGCGTCGGGCGTGAGGGTGATCTCACCCGCGGGCTCCGGTGCCGTGAACGTGGCGTCCCCGAGGCAGGCGCGCGTGGCGCCGTCCTTCGACCCGGTGAAGGTGAGCGTCCCGGCAGCGGTGCCGTCGCCGACGAGGTTGGGCAGCATCAACCGGGTCGGCGCCACGGTCGGGTAGGAGGTGGGCAGGGCGGTCGGCAGGTCCTTGTGGGAGGTGACGGGGCCGAGGGGGATCTCGCTGGGCCGGCTCACCCCGCGCGCCGTGGCCTCGATCGCCATCGACGGCGCGGCCCCGTCGGCGGGGATCGTCACGTCGAACGAGTAGGTGCCGTCGCCGTTGTCCTCGACGTCGGCGCTCTGGTCGGCTCCCGCCACCGTCACCCCGAGGTCGAGCGGGCCGGAGAGCTCGGCCGGCCGCACGGCGCTGCCGTCCTTGTGCTGCGGAGTCACCGTGACGGTGCTGGTCTCGCCGATGGTGAGGCCGCGATCCGGCCCGGTGATCGCGAGCTCGACACCCCAGAAGTAGTAGAGGTCCACGAGGGTCGCCGTGTCGCCGAGCTGCAGCGTCCACTCCCCGCCGTCGGAACCGGCCGGCGGGAAGGTCACGTCGATCGTCATGAGGCCGTCGCGGTCGCTGACCACCAGCTGGGCGCCATCGACGTCGGCGACCGAACCGTCGAGCGGGACGGCCTCGCCGTCCGGTGCCAGCAACGTCGGCAGAGCCGCGCCCGGGTCGCGCTCGAGGACCACGCGGAAGCGCCCGATGCCGCGGTCCGCAGGGATGGGGAGCGTGCCGTTGACGCACTCCGCGGACGGGCAGTCGACCGACTTCCACGAGGTGCCGCCCGCGATGAGGGCCGCGGCCTGCGCGAACAGGCGCCGCATCGCCCCGGCGTCGTCGGCGCGCAGGAACGCCCCGCCGGTCGAGGTCGCGGGGATGGGCACCGTCCCGCACGACTCGCCGCCCCCGGTGCCCTCGGCGATCGCTCGCAGCCGGTCCTGGTCCTGCTGGGTCACCGACCCCTCGGTGAAGAGCGCGAGCGCGATGATCGCGATCTGGTCGCCTCGCACGCCGTCGATCTGCCCCTGGGGCGTGCACAGCTCGGTCCGCGCCGCGTCGGTCGCGGGCTCGCCGCCGCCGGTGCCGTCGACGTCGAGCCGGCCGTCGGTGAACCACAGGAGGACCTTGCAGCTGGTGCCGTCGAGCGAGGCCGCCTGCGCGTCGAGGGAGGACTGCGCGCCGCGCAGGGCCGCGCGATAGTCCGTGAGGTTCTCCTGGTCGCGGCCGGGCAGGTCGTTCGTCGCCGAGTCCTCGAGGGCAGCGAGCTGGTTGCCGTCGACCGTCCCCCAGGCCACGAGCTCCTCGTACTCCGCGCCGAACGTCGCGAGGCTGGCCTGGACGTCGAGCGTCCCGTCGCTGCTGGCGCGCAACGAGGCGAGCGAGTCGAGGGCGGTGGAGATGGCGCCGACACGCTGGTCGTCGGGGTCGGTCTGGCGCAACGACCCGGACGCGTCGACGACGATCGCCGCGAGCAGGTGGTCGGCGTTCGCGGCGCAGCTGGCGACGTCGGCGAACGCGGAGGCACCGGCGTCGCTGAGGTCGGAGGCGGCCGTCGCGGAGGGTGCCAGGACCAGGGACGCGGACGCGGCGACGCCGAGCGCGGCCAGCGACGCCACGGCGCGCAGCACCCGGTTCACTTGGCCAGCTCCGTCGCGAGCAGGAAGGCGTTGAGGAGCCCCGCGGCGACACCGAGCACCAGCGCCGACGTCGCCAGCCGGTCCAGCCACGGCTGCGGCCGGAACCGCGGGTCCGGCCGACGTCGGCCCCGCATCGCGCGGTACACGCTGGCCACGATCGTGGTGACGACGGCGCCGAGCACGTATCCGGCGACGAGGAGCGGCACCGACGGCGCGTCCAGCAGGAGGACGGAGACGAGGGCGACCGCCACGGACACCACAGCGACGGCCAGAGCGGCGAACGCCGGCCAGGCCGGGGCGCGTACGGCATCGTGCCGGACCACGGTGTCGACCACGCGCTCTCCCGTCGAAGTCGTCAGCCGCATCGGGTTCGACGGGGCAATCGTTCCACTGTAGGAACCTGCACCGACACCGCCTCTGGCCCTACGTCCTGCCTGCCTCCCGCACCGCACCCGATGCGCGGCTCACCTGCAGATTGTCACGCCCGCCAGCTGCAGACAATGCGGGCACGAACCTCACAGGCACCACCCAGTCGGCATTCACCCCCAGCCCGCTCGGCGGGCACGTGCCGGGCGGAGCCGGTAGGAACGATGGACATGACCATCGTCGGCTTCCACAACTCGCACGAGCAGGTCCACCCCGCGGCGCTCCTCGCGGTGACCCAGCGCGCGGAGCAGGCCGGCTTCGACGCCGCGATGTGCTCGGACCACTGGGCCCCGTGGTCGGTCCGGCAGGGCCATTCGGGGTTCGCCTGGACATGGCTGGGCGCGGCCATGGCGACGACGCAGCTGCCGTTCGGCGTCGTCAACGCGCCGGGCCAGCGCTACCACCCGGCGATCATCGCCCAGGCCGTGGCGTCGCTGGGCGCCATGTTCCCGGGCCGGTTCTGGGTGGCGCTCGGGTCCGGGGAGAACGTCAACGAGCACATCACCGGCGCGGGATGGCCGCCGAAGGCCACGCGTGACGCCCGGCTCCGGGAGTGCGTCGACGTCATCCGCGCGCTGCTCGACGGCGAAGAGGTCACCCACGACGGCCTGGTCACGGTGGACCGCGCCAAGCTCTGGACGCTTCCCGACGAGACGCCGCTCCTCATCGGCCCGGCGGTGACCCCCGCCACGGCACGGTCGCACGCGGCCTGGGCCGACGGACTGGTCACGGTGAACCAGACCCCCGAGATCCTCCGGCAGGTGGTGCAGGAGTACCGGGACGCCGGTGGCCGGGGCGAGATCGCGCTGCAGGTGCACGTGTCGTGGGCGCCCGACGAGGAGACCGCCCTGGCGACCGCGCGCGAGCAGTGGCGCGGCCAGGTGTTCGGGCCGCCGGTCGCGTGGGACCTCGACACTCCGGAAGCCTTCGACTCGATCGGCGAGCATGTCGGCGACGAGAGCGTCCGCCGCAGCGTCCTCGTCGACCACGACCCCTCCCGCCTGGCGGACCGCCTGAGCGAGCTGGCCACGATCGGGTTCGACGCGCTGTACCTCCACCAGGTCGCCACGGACGCCGTCCCGGACGACGAGAAGCACGGCGACGCAGCACCGACCCGCACCCCGCGCAGCGCGACTCTCGAGGCGTTCGTCGACATGGCCGCCGAGCACCTCCTCCCCCAGCTGCAGTCCGGCTCTCGACGGGCGGCGCGGCACCACAACGGGTAGGAACGATCCCCATGAGGATCCACGACACCGGTGACCTGTGGTGGAAGAACGCCGTCATCTACTGCCTGGACGTCGAGACGTTCATGGACTGGAACGACGACGGCGTCGGCGACCTGCCGGGACTGGTGCAGCGGATCGATCACCTGGCCGACCTGGGCGTGACGTGCCTGTGGCTCATGCCGTTCTACCCGACGCAGGACTACGACGACGGCTACGACATCTCCGACTTCCTCGGGGTCGATCCGCGACTGGGTGACGTGGGCGACCTGGTCGAGGTGATCCGGACCGCCCGCGACCGCGGGATCCGGGTGATCGCCGACCTCGTCGTCAACCACACGTCGTGGAAGCACCGGTGGTTCCAGGAGGCGCGCAAGAGCGTCGACAACCCGTACCGCGACTTCTACGTCTGGCGGAAGGACAAGCCGCCGTCCACCAAGGACAAGGTCGTCTTCCCCGACAAGGAGACGGGCATCTGGACCAAGGACGACGCGACCGGCGAGTGGTACCGGCACACGTTCTACCACCAGCAGCCCGACCTCAACACGGCGAACCCGCAGGTCAGGGACGCCATCGCGAAGGTGATCGGCTACTGGGCGGAGGTGGGGCTGAGCGGGTTCCGGGTCGACGCCGTCCCGTTCTTCCTGGCCGACGCCGCGAACACTCCGGGCGACGACATCGTCGACAAGCACGACTTCCTCAAGGAACTCAGGTCGTTCCTGACCCGACGGGTCGGCGACGCCATCCTCATGGGCGAGGTCAACCTGCCGTACGCGGAGCAGCGGCTGTACTTCGGCGGCGGGGCGGCCGACAGCGACGAGCTCACGCTGCAGTTCGACTTCATCGGGATGCAGAGCCTGTACCTGGCGCTCGCGCGGCGCGACGCCCGCCCGATCGCCGACGCCCTCTCGAAGCGGCCCGACATCCCGCACGACGCCCAGTGGTCCACCTTCGTGCGCAACCACGACGAGCTCACGCTCGACAAGCTCTCCGACACGGAGCGGCAGGAGGTGTTCGACGCCTTCGGTCCTGACCCGGACATGCAGCTGTACGGTCGCGGCCTGCGGCGGCGCGTGCCGACGATGCTGGACGGCGACCCGCGCCGCATCCGGATGGTCTACTCCCTGCTGTTCTCGCTGCCCGGCACCCCGGTGCTCTTCTACGGCGAGGAGATCGGCATGGGCGAGAACCTGGCCGCCGAGGGCCGCATGGCCGTTCGCACGCCGATGCAGTGGACGTCCGGGACGAACGGCGGCTTCTCGCAGGCGTCGAAGGCCAAGCTGTCCGGCCCGGTCACCGAGGGCGGCTTCTCCCCCGAGCACGTCAACGTCGCCGACCAGCGTCGGGACCCGGGCTCGATTCTCAACTTCGTGCAGCTGCTGATCCGCCGGTACCGGGAGAGCCCCGAGCTCGGCTGGACCCCGCGGGCCGAGATCCTCGCGCAGCCGCACCCGGCCGTCCTCGCGCACCGCAGCACCTGGGGCGACGGGTCGACGATCGCGGTGCACAACCTGTCTCCCGACGCCGTCACCGTGCCGCTGCGGTTCGCCGACTGCGACGACACCGTGCGGCTGGTCGACCTGCTGCAGGACGGCTCGTGCACCATCGACGCGCGCGGCCGGACGGACGTCGACCTGGAGGGCTACGGCTACCGCTGGCTCCGCGTCGTCCGCGAGGGCGACCGCCGGCTGATCTGAACTGTTTCGGGCAGCCCATCCACCGGCTCGCTCAGCGGCCTCCCAGAAAACTCGCGTACCGTGCCGAGGTCCGCCGCCTCCCCGGGCGGGACCCAAAACGACGGAGGACCTTCGTGCGCCGCACGACCACCGCCCGCCGCGGCCTCGCCGCCGCAGCACTCGCCCTGACCCTCGGCCTGTCGCTGGCCGCCTGCTCCGGTGACGGCGGCTCCGACCCGTCGGCCTCGCCGTCCGCGTCGGCCACGTCGGCCGAGAACGCCGCGGACACCGCCGCGCTCGCCAAGGTGACGGTCGAGGGTGACCCCGGCACCAAGCCGACGATCACCCTCCCCTCGAAGCCGTTCACGGTGACCGGGGTGACGGTGCGCGTCGTCGACGAGGGCACGGGCGCCGAGATCACCGAGGGGCAGACCCTCTCGATCAACGAGGTCGCCGTGTCCGGCACGGACGGCAGCGTCCTCGGCGACAACTACGAGAGCGGTCCGGAGTCCGTCGTCGCCGACGACAAGCTGCCGCCGGCGCTGCACGACGCGCTGGTCGGCCAGAAGGTCGGCGTGCGGATCCTCTTCGCCGTGCCGACCGACAGCGGGACCAACGTCGTCGCCGCCGAGGTCGTCGACGCCAAGGACACCCCGCCGGTCCCGGCACGCGCCGAGGGTGAGGCCGTGACGCCCCCCGCCGGCCTGCCGACCGTCACGCTCGACGCCGACGGCAAGCCGTCGATCACGCCGATCACCGACGCGGCCCCCACCACGCTCGTGGTCCAGCCCCTGATCAAGGGCGCGGGCGCCCCCGTGACGGCCGACCAGACGCTCACCGTGCACTACACCGGCTGGCTCTGGGACGGCACGCAGTTCGACTCCTCGTGGGACCGCGGCGAGCCCGCGACGTTCGCGCTGACCGGCGTCATCCCGGGCTGGACCCAGGGACTCACGGGCCAGACGGTCGGCAGCCAGGTGCTTCTGGTCATCCCGCCGGACCTCGGCTACGGCGCCGAGGGCAGCGGCGACACGATCCCCCCGAACTCGACGCTGATCTTCGTCGTCGACATCCTGGCCGCGTCCTAGCACGCACCGCTCCACCACGAGCCCGGGACGCCTCGCGTCCCGGGCTCGTCGCGTCCTAGGGTGGCGGGGAAGAGCCACACGATTCCGGAGCCCGGGAGTGGACGATGGACCAGGCAGCGACGCCGAGGATCCGCACGGTGGCGCTCCTGGGCGCCGCGGGATCGGGCAAGACCACGCTCACCGAGGCGCTGCTGCACCGCGCCGGTGTGCTGACCCGGGCGGGTCGGGTCGAGGACGGCACCACCGTGACGGACCACGAGCCGGAGGAGATCGCGCGCGGCATCTCCCTGGGCCTCGGGGTCGCCCCCTTTCCGTGGACCGCACCGGACGGCAACGCCTACGACGTGACCCTGCTGGACGCCCCGGGGTCGGCCGACTTCGCGGGCGCGGTCGACGCGGCGCTGGCGGCCGCGGACCTGGCGCTGATCGTGGTGAGCGCGGTCGACGGCGTCCAGGCGGGCACCCAAGCGGCGTGGCGGCTCGCGGCGGAGGCCGGGGTGCCGCGGATGGTCGTCGTCACCAAGGAGGACAAGGCGCGGGCCGACTTCCGGCACGTGCTGGCGGACCTGCGGGAGGCGTTCGGCGACGGGCTCGTCCCGCTCGAGCTGCCGCTCGGCGAGGAGACGGCCTTCACGGGCGTCGCCGACGTGCTCTCGGAGGAGGGCCTCGCCTACGACCGCGAGGGTCACCACCACACCGAGGCGCTGCCCACCGGGCTCGCCGACGAGGAGCACCGGCTGCACGACGAGGTCACCGAGGAGATCGTCGCGCACGACGACGACCAGCTCGAGCGCTACCTGTCGGGAGAGCAGCCGACCGCGGCGGAGCTGGAGACGACGCTCGCGCACGAGGTCCGCGACGGCGAGGCCTTCCCCGTGCTCCTGGCGTCCGGCGTCACCGGCGTCGGCGTCGACCGGCTGGCGGACCTGCTGTGCGAGCTCGGGCCGTCGCCGGCGGACCGGACCGCCCGGGTCCGGGCCGGGAAGACCGAGGTCGAGGTCGCCGCCGATCCGAAGGGCCCCACGCTGCTGTACGCGTTCCGGACGCTCGCGGACCCGTTCGTCGGCCAGGTCACCATGTTCCGGGTGCTGTCAGGCACCGTCCGCAACGGCGACCGCCTGCTGAACACGGCCACCCGCACCGAGGAGCGCATCCCCGGGCTGTTTCGGCTGCGCGGCAAGGAGCACCTGCCCGTCGACGCCGTCCCGGCGGGGCAGATCGGCGCCGTCGCCAAGCTCACCGGCACCCCGTCGGGGACCCTGCTGGCCGAGCGCACCGGCCCGGCCGCGTCGATGACCGCCCGGCCGCCGCGCGAGCGGGACACCGTCTACGGGCTCGCGCTGGAACCCCTCACGCAGTCCGACGACGACCGCCTCTCGGCCGCCCTCGGCCGGCTGGTCGCCGAGGACCCCACCCTGCGTGTCGACCGCTCCGGCGACAGCACCGTGCTGCGCGGCCTCGGCGACACGCACCTGGCCGTCGCGCTGGAACGCCTGGGCCGGGTGTTCGGGGTGCACGTGAGCACGTCGCCGGTGCCCGTCGGCTACCGGGAGACCATCCGCCGACCCGTCGAGGCCGAGGGCAAGGTGAAGAAGCAGTCCGGCGGGCACGGGCAGTTCGCGGTGGTGCAGCTGCGGGTCTCGCCCCTGCCGCACGGATCGGGGTTCGAGTTCGTCGACGCCATCGTCGGCGGAGCCATCCCCCGCACCTACGTGCAGGCCGTGCACAAGGGCGTCGTCGAGGCGATGGCCTCCGGCGGGCCGCACGGGTACCCCGTGGTCGACCTGCGCGTCGAGGTCTACGACGGCAAGTCGCACTCGGTCGACTCCTCCGACATGGCGTTCCGGACCGCCGCGGGCAACGGCGTCCGCGACGCGCTGCACGCGGCCGGCACCATCGTGCTCGAACCCGTCAGCCACGTGTCCGTCACGGTGCCGACGACGGCGCAGGGCGATGTGATGAGCGACCTGTCCGCCCGCCGCGGGCACATCAACGCGACCACGTCCCTCGACGACGGGCTCGTGCTCATCGAGGCGTCCGTGCCCGAGGCGGAGCTGGCCCGGTACGTGCTCGACCTCCGCTCGCTGACGGGCGGCCGCGCCGAGCTGTCGATCGAGGCCGACCGGTTCGAGGTGTGCCCCGACCACCTGGTCCCCGCGTGACCGACGAGCGGGAGCTCACCGAGCTCACGCGCCTGGTCCGGGAGTTCAGCACCGAGCGCGACTGGCAGCAGTTCCACGACCCGAAGTCGGTGATCCTCGCCCTCGTCGGCGAGGTCGGGGAGCTCGCGGAGCTGTTCCAGTGGGTGCCCGCGCACGAGGCCGTGGAGCGCTTCTCGTCACCGGACCGCCACGCGCGGGTGTCGGAGGAGATGGCCGACATCCTCGTCTACCTGGTGTGCCTGGCCGATGTGCTCGGCGTCGACCTGGGCGAGGCGGCCCGGGCCAAGCTGGCCGACTCCCACCGCAGGTTCGCCGCCGACGAGGTTCGCGGCGTCGCGCCCCACAAGCCCTAGCCTCGTCCCCATGGCCCGGTACTTCGACGTCCACCCCGAGAACCCCCAGCCGCGCTCGATCGCGCAGGTGGTCGAGCTGCTGCGCAAGGACGCGGTCATCGCCTACCCCACGGACTCCTGCTACGCGCTCGGCTCCCGGATCGACAACCACGACGGCGCCGACCGCATCCGCAAGATCCGGCACCTCGACGACCGGCACCACTTCACGCTCGTCTGCTCCGACTTCGCGCAGCTGGGCCAGCTGGTGCACCTGGACAACAGCGCCTTCCGCGCCATCAAGGCGGCCACCCCCGGCCCGTACACGTTCATCCTGCTGGCCACGCCCGAGGTTCCCAAGCGGCTCGCGCACGCGAAGAAGCGGTCCGTCGGCGTGCGCATCCCCGACCACCCCGTGGCCCAGGCGATCCTGCGCGAGCTCGGCGAGCCGCTCCTGTCCAGCACCCTGCTGATGCCCGGCCACGAGTGGCCGATGGTCGAGGGCTGGCAGATCAAGGAGGAGCTCGACCTGGTGCTCGACGCCGTGGTCGACGCCGGCGACTGCGGCACGGAGCCGACGACGGTGGTGGACTGGACCGACGGCACCCCGGAGGTGGTCCGCGTGGGCGCGGGCGACCCGGACCGCTTCTGACCTCCGCCGGCGCCGAACTCGTGACTCCCGGTCGAGCTCGCCGGTCGCATCGCAACCGGCGAGCTCGACGCGATGTCACGATCTCGAGCTCGCTGGCGCACGACCGGCGTCGGCGGGAGGGTGAGTCAGTGAGCAGCTACGTCGCAGTCGTCGGGCCGTCCGCGGCCGACGAGGCTGACCTGGCCGATGCGGCGACCGTCGGGCGCGGACTCGCCCAGCGCGGGCACGTCGTGCTCTGCGGCGGTCACGGCGGGGTCATGGAGGCCGTCGCGCGCGGGGCCGCCCAAGCCGGCGGGATCGTCGTCGGCCTGCTGCCCGGGACCGACCGCTCAGCCGCGAACCCGCACCTCACCGTCGCGATCCCGACCGGACTGGGTGAGATGCGCAACGCCCTGCTCGTGCGGTCGAGCGACGTCGTCGTGAGCGTCGGCGGGTCCTGGGGCACGCTCAGCGAGGTCGCGCTGGCGGTCCGCACCGGGGTGCCCGTCGTGGCGCTCCGGGGGTGGTCGCTCCCTGGGGACCCGGGACTGCATCCGGTGAGTACCCTCGACGAGGCTCTCCGGTTGGTCGACGCGCTGGGCCCGCACGATGGGTGACGGCCGCGAGATCGGGAGCCCCTCGATCTCGTKCCGAACTCTCGCTCAGGGGTGCCGATGACGAACGTGCCGACGAGCGCGGACGACGTGGTCCGCGCCGCGGCGGCCGCGACCGACCTCGCCGCGCTCGACGCCGTCGTCCCCACGTGCCGCGCGTGCCCTCGGCTGGTCGCGTGGCGGGAGCTCGTGGGCGTCGAGAAGCGGGCCGCCTTCCGCGATGAGACGTACTGGGCGCGACCGGTCCCGGGCTTCGGCGACGAGCACGCCGCAGTGCTCGTCGTCGGCCTCGCCCCCGCGGCCCACGGCGCCAACCGCACGGGCCGCATGTTCACCGGCGACCGCTCGGGCGACTTCCTCTTCGCGGCGATGCACCGCACGGGCTTCGCCAACCAGCCGACGTCGGTGTCCCGCGACGACGGCCTGACCCTGACGGACATCCGCGTCACGGCGCCCGTGCGCTGCGCCCCGCCGGCCAACGACCCGACCCCTCTCGAGCGTCGGACGTGCGGCCCGTTCCTCGGTCGGGAGCTGTCGTTGGTGCGCCCGGCGGTGATCGTCGTGCTGGGCGGGTTCGGCTGGCAGGCGCTGCTCACCACGCTCGCCGAGCAGGGCTGGGACGTCCCGCGTCCGCGACCGCGGTTCGGCCACGGCGTGGAGCTGGTGCTGACCGGACCGGGCGGTGCGCAGGTGGTGCTCCTCGGCTGCTTCCACGTCAGCCAGCAGAACACCTTCACGGGCCGGCTGACCCCGCCGATGCTGGACGCGGTGCTGCTGCGAGCGCGGGCCCTCGCCGGGTGACGGTGGGCCGCCGCCCTGGTGTCTGACATGTCCGGCTCACTAGGCTGCGAGCAACCCAGGGGAGGGCTCGACGATGAGCGCGACGACGTATTCGGACGAGGAATCAGCCGGACCCCAGGGTCGGCGGGGAGGCGCGATCAGCCAGATGACGGTCGACACCACGGTCGTCTGCCAGGCCTGAGCGCATGGACATCTCGTTCGTCGCGGGCTTCGGTCCCATCACCACCGACGGTGACGCCGCCCGGGCGTTCTGGGGCGACGGCCTCGGGCTCACGCTCGAAGAGCCGGTGCCGGGCTACCTCACCAAGGACGACCTCGAGGGCGTGAAGGCGTTCGCCCTGTGGCCGCTGTCGCAGGCGGCGGAGTCGACGTTCGGGTCCCCGGACTGGCCGGCCGACGTGCCGACGCCGCAGGCGTGGCTCGAGTTCGACGTGCCGACGGTCGACGCCGTCGCGGCGGGCGTCGCCGAGCTGCGCGCCAAGGGACACCGTCTGCTCAAGGACACGACCGAGGAGCCCTGGGGCCAGACGACCGCCCGCCTCCAGAGCCCCGAGGGCCTGCTGGTGGGCATCACGTACACCCCGTGGATGCACTAGATCCTTTGTTAAGGCATCGAAAAAAGCCCTAGGCTGCCGGGATGGTGGACTACGTGGCGGGGATGACGTGGGGCTGGACCGGCGTGCGCGGCACGTGGGGCGGCCCGGAGGCCGAGCGGTCGATGGACCTCATGGTCGAGCGGCTCGGCGTGACCTGGACGGCGATCACGTTCGGCGCCCTCCAGGACACCGCGCAGTCCACGGAGATCCACTTCCGCGACGAGCCGACGGTCACCGACGACGAGGTCCGGTGGGCGATCCGCGCCGCCAAGCAGCGGGATCTGTCGGTGTGCCTCAAGCCGGTCGTCAACGTCCGCAACGGGACCTGGCGGGCGCACATCAACTTCTTCGACGTCGACGTGCCGCCCGAGCCCACCTGGACGCAGTGGTTCGCCGCCTACACGGAGTTCATCGTGCACCACGCCCGGATCGCGGAGCAGGAGGGCGTCGAGATGTTCTGCATCGGCTGCGAGATGGTCCAGTCGGACCGCCGCGAGGCCGAGTGGCGTGCGCTCATCGCGGAGGTCCGTGCCGTCTACCGCGGGCTGGTCACCTACAACTGCGACAAGTACCAGGAGGACCACGTCGGCTGGTGGGACGCGGTCGACGTCATCTCGTCGTCGGGCTACTACCCGGTCGACGACTGGGAGAACCAGCTGGACCGCATCGCGCCCGTCGTCGCGGTGCACGGCAAGCCGTTCGTGTTCTTGGAGGCCGGCTGCCCGAGCCGCGTCGGCTCCCCGGCCCTGCCCAACGACTGGGCGCTCGCGGGGGCGCCGAGTGAGCAGGCGCAGGTCGAGTGGTACGAGGCCGCGTTCACCGCCTGCGCGCGGCGCGACTGGGTGGGCGGCTTCCTGCTCTGGGACTGGCCGGCTCGGCTCTACGACGAGAGCGTCGCGGCGACGGACGACGACTACTGCGTGTTCGGCAAGGCCGCCGAGGGAGTCGTGCGGAGCGCCTACGCGGAGGCGCTCCGCACGCGCGTCAGCTGACGACGACCGTCTTGGTGAGCTTGTCCGAGAACGTCTGCCGCTTCCCGTCCCACAGCGGCCACAGGTACCCGAGGTAGAAGAACCCGTCGACGTAGTGCGCGACGTCGCGGACGAACGCCATCCAGACGCCGATCGGCTGACCCGTCGCGTCCTTCTGCATCGTGAGGCCCACGGCCTTCTTGCCCCACGACTGCCCGGTCCGACCGGCCACGAACCACCGGTTCCACGCCCACAGGACCAGCGACACCAGCCCACCCACGGCGAGGGCGCCGAGACCGGCCGACGACGGCTGGTCGACGGGGTTGCCGAAGGCGTCGTACCCCGGCTCGGTCGCCATCGACATCACCAGCAGACCCGCCAGGTAGGGGAGCACGGCGAGCGCGTCGAGCAGGTAGGCACCGACCCGCTGGATCCACGACGCGTATGCAGGCGCGAACCCGAAGCCGCCGTACTGGTATCCGTACGTGGGCTGCCCGTAGGCGGGGGCACCGAAGGCGGGAGCACCGTAGGCCGGAGTGCCGTAAGCC
Source organism: Cellulomonas sp. P1_C4 (assembly GCF_056406355.1). Taxonomy (NCBI): domain Bacteria; kingdom Bacillati; phylum Actinomycetota; class Actinomycetes; order Micrococcales; family Cellulomonadaceae; genus Cellulomonas; species Cellulomonas sp. P1_C4. The sequence goes on from NZ_JBFUAI010000002.1 coordinate 216,940, forward strand.
GCCTGTCCGTAAGCCGGCTGTCCGTAAGCCGGCTGTCCGTAAGCCGCCTGTCCGTACGCCGGCTGTCCGTAGGCGGGCTGCGCGTAAGCGGGGGCGCCGTACGCGGGAGCGCCGTAGGCGTCGGTCACCGGCTGGGCGTAGGGGCCCGGCGGGGCGTACGGGTCGGCCGCGGGCTGACCGTACGGAGCGGCCGGGGCCGGGTTCCACGCGCCGGACGGCGGCGGGAAAGAGTCCTGGGTGCTCACGGATCTCCTGCGGTGCTCGATAGCGGTCCTGGATGTCAGCACCTCAATCGACAGGGCGCCCGGGAGTATTGAGCCGCAGGTCACGCCGCGCAACGCACGTCACCCGCTCGGCGGTGTCCGTTCAGTCGAGCGGCACGTGCAGCCCGACCCCCGCCGCCGCGGTGGCGATCGTGACGTCGAACAGCAGGGCGGGATCGGCGGCGACGCGGTGCAGGTGGCCGAAGAGCTCGACCGAGATGGCGCCGACGAGCGACGTGAACAGCGTGGCCGAACGCGCGGCCGCGCGGACCATGTCGACGGGCACGTCGGCGGGGTCGGACCAGCCGGCGAACGCGAACACCTCGGGGCTGAGGCGGCCGTGCGGGTCGAAGTCGGGGCCGGTGGGTCGAAGGGACCCGTCACCGGCCGCCTGCATGAGGAGGCCGACGACGACGCCCCACAACCGCAGGGCGGACGCGACCGTGTCGTCCGGTGCCCGGTAGCCGCGCACCGGGGTGCCGTAGATGAGCTCGAACGAGTACGGCTGGTCGAGCGCCCAGCCCCGGACGGCCCGCGCGACCTCGAGCCACACCTGGGCGGGGTCGGCGCCGCGGCTGCGGGCCTCGGCGGCGGCCGCCTCGGCGACGGCGCCGACGGCGTCGTACGACTCGATGATGAGCAGCGTGAGCAGCGCGTCGCGCGATGGCACGTAGCGGTAGACCGCCGACGATGCGACGCCGAGGTCCCGGGCGACCGCGCGCAGCGACAGGTCGGCCGCGCCGTCGCTGACCAGTCGCGCGCGGGCGGCGGCGAGCAGGTCGGACATCACCTCGGCGCGGGCACGTTCGCGCGCTGTCTTCATCTCGGCCATGGGCACAGTGTGCCAGAGCACCGATCACAAGTGAGAGCACCGCTCTTGCGGCGGGTCCGAGAGTGTGCGAGCATCGCTCACAGACGAGAGCACCGCTCTCACTTCTCGAGGAGTCGATCATGCCGCGCCACGTCGTCATCGGAAAGGGAGCCGTCGGCTCCACGCTGGCCCAGCTGCTCGCGGAGCAGGGTTCGGAGGTCCTGGTGCTCAGCCGGTCGGGCGGGACGTCGTCGGGCCTCGTCACGCACGCCGCGATCGACGCCCTCGATGTCCCCGCACTGGTGCGCGCCGCCAACGGGGCCGAGGTTCTCTACAACTGCGGCAACCCCGCGTACGACCGCTGGGCGACGGACTGGCCGCCGCTGATGACTGCGATGCTCGACGCCGCGGCGGCCACGGGCGCCGTGCTCGTCACGGCCGGCAACCTTTACGGGTACGCGACGCACGGCGCCGTGATGACCGAGGACAGCCCGCTCGACGCCACCGACACCAAGGGAGCCGTCCGCGCGCAGATGTGGCGGGACGCCGAGCGTCGACACCGCTCCGGTGAGCTGCGGGCGACGGAGGTGCGCGCCGCCGACTACCTCGGCCCGCTGGCGGACTCCCAGGCGCACGCCGGGCCACGCTTCCTCGACCCCCTGCTGGCCGGGAAGGTCGTGCGCCCGATCGTCGCCGTCGACCAGCCGCACAGCTGGACGTACCTGCCCGACTTCGCGCGGGCCCTCGTCGCCGCCGGCAGCACCCCGGCCGCGTGGGGACGCGCGTGGCACGTTCCGACCGCCGAGCCGCTGACGTTCCGCGAGCTGGGCGCGCGGTTCGCCCCGAACCCTCGGATCGCGCCGGTCCCGGCGCCCGTGATGCGCGCGCTCGGGCTGGTCGTCCCCCTGCTGCGCGAGGTGGCGGCCGTCTCCGATCACTTCTCCCAGCCGTACGTCATGGACACCGCCGCGTCGTCGCGGGTGCTCGGCTTCGTCGCGACGCCGTGGGACCAGGTCGTCCAGGAGATGCTCGCCGCGCGGGCGCCAGTGCCTGTCGGAGGTCGGGCGTAGCGTCGGGTGCCATGAAGTTCGGAGTCACGGCCTCCTGCGGTTCCGCAGCCCAGTCGATCGAGATGGCCGTCGCCGCCGAGCAGGCGGGCTGGGACGGGTTCTTCGCCTGGGATGGCATCAGCGTCGGGCCCATGGACACCTTCGACCCGTGGACGATCCTCGGCGCGGCCGCGGTGCAGACCACCCGCCTCACGCTCGGCGCCATGGTGTTCTCGCTCCCCCGCCGCAAGCCGTGGGAGGTGGCTCGCCAGGCGCTCACCGTCGACCAGCTCTCGGGCGGGCGGCTCGTGCTCCCGGTCGGGCTCGGGGCGATCGACGACGGCGCCTACAGCCGGGTGTCCGGAGAGCACGTCGACGCGAAGGACCGGGCGGCGCTGCTCGACGACTCCCTCGCCATCCTCGACCTCGCGTGGACCGGGGAGCCGTTCAGCTACGCGGGCACGTTCCACCAGGTCACCGACCTGGTGTTCCAGCCACGGCCGGTGCGCGGGACCATCCCGGTCTGGGTGATCGGGTCGTGGTTCGCGCCGCGCTCGATGCGTCGGGCGGCCGGCCGCGACGGGGTCATCGCGATCCGTCGCGAGGACGGGTTCGACCCGCTGAAGCCGGACGAGCTGCGCAAGGTGAGCGCCTGGGTGACCGAGCAGCGCGGCGGAGAACCCTTCGAGCTCATCGCCGAGGGCGTGCTGCCGACGGACCCCGCCGCCGCGCGCGAGAAGGTCGAGGCCCTCGAGGCCGCCGGGGTCACGTGGTGGATCGACTCGAACTGGGACTTCGACACGGTCACCCCCGACGGCCTGCTGGAGCGGATCCGACGCGGTCCTCTCCCGACGTGACCCGCGCGCCGGTCACGGTCGCCGACTGCGAGCGCGTCCAGACCAGCTGGTTCCAGCTGCGCTCGGAGGTGCTCGGCGTGCCGTCCTGGGAGGACACCGGCCTCACCTGGGCCAACGGCGACCTCATGTTCCCGCAGGTCATCGACCCGGCGGCACTCGCACGGGGTGTGGAGCGGGCACGCGCCACGGGCACGCGCATCGTCGGCGCCTGGCTGGGTCTCGACGTCGATGCGAGCCCGCTCGCAGCCGCGGGGTTCGAGCGGGGCTGGTCGCCGTGGTGGATGACCGGGCCGGCCGACCTCGGGCTCCCCGCCGACCCGCGGGTCGAGCTGCAGGAGCGGATCGACGAGCACGCCACCTACGCGGCCGAGCTGGCGATGGCCCGGCTGCGACCGCCTCGCGCCTGGCACGCCGCGGCGTACGACGACGACCGGCTGGCGGGTCGGGCGTGGTCGCACCTCGTCGGCAACCTCGCCGGGGTCTTCGACGTCGCGGTGTGGGAGTCGTCCCAGCGTCGCGGCCTGGGAACCGGGCTGATGCAGGCCGTGTGCTCCGCGGCCGCCGCGGCCGGGGCCGAGCACGTCGTGCTCAACTCGACGCCCACCGGCCGCGCGCTCTACGAGCGGTGCGGGCTGCGGCTGATCGGGATGGGCATCACGTGGTGGCTGCACCTTCCGGCATGACGAGGTCGCAGACCGCATCGTCCCAGGTCAGCGCCGTAAGCAGCCCGGTCCTCGTCGCGGGCCGCCCTGGTGCCGGACATGGAGGGCCCGAAGGTGCGTCACACTCTCCTTAGACGCGAAGGAGCACCATGCTGACATGCCCGGTCTGTAGATCCGGAGAGCTCGAGCTCGTCGAACGGCTGGCGGACGACCGCCGCACCGTTCGCTGCACAGCCTGCAACCACCAGTGGACGCGCGGCGAGGCGAAGACGTCGGCACCGCTGCCCTCGTCGTCGGCCGATCTGCAGGCCCGGTTCCCCGACCGGACCGCCGTCGACCCGACCCGGCTCGAGCAGGTCGAGAAGCTGGCCGCGGCCGCGCCGCCCACCGAACCGGGGTACGACTGGTCGCACTACCAGCAGGTGTTCAGCCGCGAGGAGATCACCACCTGCGAGCCGCGCGACCTCAAGGCGTTCGTCAACGACACCCCGGGTGCGACCAACGCGACGACGGCGTCGTTCAACCGCGCCTGGGACAAGATGGGTGAGCACGAGGCCTCGGCCCGCACGCGCAACACCATCCGCTACCTGCTCTACGGGCCGGAGACCGTGCCGCTCCCGGACCGGCTGACCCGCCTGATCCTGGGCCAGGGCGGCCTCGGCATGACCGGCTTCAAGGAGCCGGCGCTGACCCGCGTGCTGTGCGCCATGGCGCCCGACACCTACCTGCCGATCTCGACCTACGGCGCCGCACGCGGCGGCAAGCGCGAGATCGCGAAGCGGGTCTACGGGCTCACGCTGCCCGACGTCGCCAAGGAGCAGTTCACCATCGGTCGGCTCGCCCTGTGGAGCAACGACCTGCTGGTCGACCTGGTCGGCAACGACTTCGACGACCTCACGCAGGCGGCGGCGTTCCTGACCACGGTCAAGCCCTAGCTCATTCGTCGTGGGGCCGGGCGAGCTCGTCGCGCAGGGTCGCGACGACGTCCGGCCCCAGCTCGAAGCCCTGCGAGCTGCCCGGGTTGACCACGATGCCCACGTCCGCGGGCATGCGCAGCAGCACCTCGCGCACCGGCATCGCGATGGCCTCGCCGCCCACGCGGCCTTCGTCGTGAAACCGCTGCGCCGACGAGAACGCGACCAGGTGGTGCACGCCCTCGCGGTCGAGGATCGCCGGGATGAACCCTTCGAAGTGCTCGCCGACCGGGCCGCCGCTCGGTACCGCCAGCGGCTCGTAGGCGAACCGGGTCAGCAGCTTGGCGCCGTCGATCGTGCCGGGAGCCGCGGTGCGCAGCGCCTGGTCGAAGTCCTTCATGTGCGTGCTCCCTCGTCGTTGCGGGCGAGGCTCACGCTACCGGCGTCCTAGGCCGTCGCCAGCCGGAACAGCGCCGGCGTCACGACCTCGAGCCGACGAACCTCGAAGCCCGTGCGCCGGCCGAGAACGTGCCGCGACCAGGCGTGCTGCCGGCACAGCTCCTCGCTCGACCACACCTGACCGTTGGGCCACCCCGGGGTGTCCAGACGAACGCCCATCACCTCGCCCATGACCATCACCCAACGGTCGTCCGGGCCGTCGTCGGCGACCTCGCCGATCGGGTGGGCCACCGCCCACACCGTCGCACCGATGTCGGCTTGGTGGTTGTCGGTCGCGGAGTAGAGACGGGGCGATGCGAGCGTGGCGGCCATGGCTGGTCCTCTCGTCGACACCACCCATCAGACGCGGTCGACGTGGCGCCGGCGTGACGCGCGCCCGACGACCGGATGACGTCCTGCCGACGACTTGTCCACAGGCCGCCCGCGGGGTCCCGGTGATCGTCGCTAACGTCCCGCTGGTCGACGGACGAGGGAGAGATCGATGGACGGCTTCGAGCTCGACGCCGAGGAGCTGCTCGCGGTCGCGAGGCGCTTGGATGCCGCCTCGGACCTCGACGGTGCCATCCCCGTTGCCCGCGTCGGCCACGGCCGCCTCGACGCCGCGCTCGCTCGGTTCGGGGCCGCGTGGACCCGGGGTCATCAGGTGCTCACGACCGACGCCTCGGCCGCCGGCACGGGCCTTCGCGACGTCGTCTCGTCGACGCGCTCGACCGACGAACTCGTCGCCGAACGCCTCCTGGGCCTGCGGTGATCACCGAGCTCCGAGCGCGATCCGCGTCGTATGAGGACGCCGGCCAGCAGCTCCGCTCGGCGTGCACCGACGGCTGGACCGGCCCCGCGGCGGAGGCCTTTCGCGACCGCTACGCCGCCGAGCCCGCGCGGTGGTTCCGGGCGGCCGATGCCATGACCGCGGCGGCCGACGCCCTCGAGCGGCACGCCGACACCGTCGCGTGGGCCGACGCCCGCGCGCGCCACGCCGACCAGCTGCTCGCCCTCGCCGCGACCTCGCCCGACGGCGAGCGGCTGCGCGCCGAGGCGGCCGACGTCCTGTCCGACGCCCGTGACCAACTGGAGCGGTCCGGCGACGAGGCCGCCCGCCGCATCGACGAGGCGGCGTCCTGGGCACCGCAGTCACCGACCTGGGCCGACCACGTCGGCGACTGGTGGTCGCGAGCCTGGCACGCCGGCGCCAACGCAGGCATCGACGCCGCGAACACCCTTCTTTCCGTCGGCCACGCGGCCGGTCAGCACCCCGAGGACGTCGCCGCACTGGTGGGCGGCATGGTCCTGATCCAGCTCGGCGCCGGGGGTGAGGTCGGCGGCTTCGCACTCGATGCCACCGGCGTCGGCGCCGTTGCCGGCGTGCCGATCAACATCGCGTCGGCCGCCCTGATCGGCGCCGGTGCCGTGCTCGTCGCGGGGGGCGCCGGGTCGCTGATGCAGCACGCGGCTGAGGAGCCTGTGTCCGCGCTGGATCGGCTGCCGGAGGGTGAGCGGGTAACCAACAAGCTTGGGCTCACGGGCGTTGCCGATCCGGCGCCTCCACCAGGTGGGAAGACGGGTTGGATCAAGTTTCGCGCGCTGAATGGAAAGGGGTGGGTCTGGCAGGATCCGGAACAGTTCGCAGCTGGCCGCCTCAAGGCCTCTGGCTTCCGGCTCGCCGAGCCGACCGATCTATATGAACGAGGCTATGTGCGGTACACCAACGAATCGGGTCAGGGATTGAGCATCGAGGGCAGGCCAGGGAGCCACGCCGAGACCCATCATCACATCGCGCCCGACGGGGGCTACCCCATTCCGGAGGGTTGGTGATCGTGGACCTTCACTTCGACGGCTGGGTCGTCGACACGGTCGCGTTCGACTACTCCCTGCGGCTGGACGCCATCGGAGGCGGCGGGATTGTGATCGAGGTTCCCGTGGCGTTCGAGCACGCCGGCTCAACAAGCATCGTTGCGATCGGTGAGACCGACCGCTCCGGTGACCTCACCTTCAACGTGCTCGCGGGACTGACGATCCGGAAGGCATCCACAGATGCGAGTTGCACTCTCTCGTTGACGTTCTCGGACGGCAGTCGGCTCGTCGCCCGACCGATTCCGCTCTACGAGTCTTGGGAGGCGCTCGCGCCTAACGGCGTGCAATACCTCTGCGCACCCGGGCCTGAATTGGTGACCTTCGGCCTCACCAACGGATAGTGACGCGCACGCCCGAGCGCTGTGTTCATTCCGTCGGCGGCGGCCCGCCGTACGCGTTCACCTTCCTCGGCAGCACGAAGACGAGCGCGAACGCGACGATCGACAGCGCAGCACTCACCGCCATGGCGTGCGCGGCGGCGTCGACGAACGCCTGCTGGACGTCCGCGGGGCCGGTGATGTGCAGGGTGCCGAACAGGACGCTGCCGATGACCGCGATGCCGATGGCCGACCCGACGCGCTGCATCACGCTGATCACGCCACTGGCCGACCCGGCCTCGGACCGGTCGACCGTCGCGACGATGAACTGGACGTTCGGCGCGATGAAGAGACCGCTGCCGATGCCCGCGATGAGCAGCGGAGCCAGCAGGTCCCAGTTGACCAGGTCGGCCGCCGGCTCGATCCGGAGCACCAGCCACACCCAGACCAGCCCGACGCAGACCATCGCGGTGCCGACGATGAGGACGGTGCGGCCCAGCCGCTGCGACAGCCGGTTGCTCTGCGACGCACCGATGATGCTGCCGATCGCGAACGGCACCCCGACCACGCCGGACTCCAGCGCGGTGTGCCCGAGACCCGCCTGCCAGAGCAGCGAGATGGTGAAGAAGATGCTGGTGAATGCCGCGAAGTAGACCAGCGCGAGGATCGTCCCGCCGGTGAATTGGGGGTGCGAGAACAGGTGTGGCGGCACCATCGGGTTCTTGTCAGAGATCCGCAGCTCCCACAGCGCGAACGCGACGATCAGCAGCACGCCCGCGGCGAGCGTGATGAACGTCCACGCCGGCCACCCCTTGTCCTGGCCCTCGATCAACGGCACCAGCACGGCGACCAGCCCCGACGTCAGCAACGCCAGCCCGACGAAGTCGTAACCCGGCTTGGCCTGTCCCTCGTGCCCGGCCGGAAGGATCTTCGCGGCGGCGATCAGCGCGATGATCCCGATCGGGATGTTGACCCAGAAGACGAGCCGCCAGCCGTTCTCGTCGCCGAACGCCTCGATGATCAACCCACCGAGGATCGGCCCGAGGGCAGTCGAGACTCCGATAACGGACCCGAGGATCGCGAACGCCTTGCCGCGCACCGCGGGCTGGAACAGCAGCTGGATCATGGCCGTGACGCCGGGCACGAACATGCCGCCGGCGAGCCCCTGAACCACACGCGCGATGATCAGCTGGAGGCTCGTCTGCGCGAGCCCGCAGAACAGGCTGGCGACGGTGAACAGCAGCAGGCCGGTGAAGAAGACCCACTTGTGCCCGATCCGGTCCCCCACCCGCCCCGCAGGGATCAGCGCGATGCCAAAGGCCAGCGCATACCCGCTGATGATCCAGCTGAGCGTCGCCTCCGACGCATCGAGGCTGTTCCGGATCGTCGGAAGCGCGACGTTGACGATCGTCGTGTCCAGCAGGGCCATGAACATGCCGGCCATGAGGACGATGAGCGCGTTCCACGCGCTGCGGGGGACGGTCGGGGGTTGGTAGGCGGGTGCCTTGGACGCTTCCGCCATGAGCTCTGTCCTTCGGGAGGGTCCTGACGCGGCCTGTGCGCATGTCGCCGCCAACGCTCCCCCCGGTTGAGTGCGGCCGCAATCGGGGCGACAGAAACACGCAGTTCCCGATTCACGAGAGAACTGCCGTCAACCTCAAGTGCGACTCCCGGTCGGCCGAAGCAGCAGCGGAGGTGCGATGGGCGAGGCAGGATTCGGCGCCGAAGAACAGGCGAGCCGTCGAGCTCGACGCGTGGCCCAGCTGCGCGCCGAGCAAGAACGCGGAACGGCGCTGGACGCCGAGGTTCAGGCTCAGCTGGCGCGCGCCCAACGCGACCAGCGCGCGTGGTCTGCAGGCGCAGAGGGCGAGCGTCTCGTCGCCGTCGCCCTCGAGAGCCTGGATCGGTACGGCTGGACGGCTCTGCATGATCTCCACTGGCCGGGCAGGCCGAAGGCAAACCTCGACCACGTCGCACTCGGGCCCGGCGGAGTGGTCCTCGTCGACGCGAAGAACTGGTCAGGGGACGTCACAGGTGTCGACGGGCGGCTTCGTCAGAACGGGTACGACCGAACGAGCCAGGTCGAGTCGGTAGCAGCCGCTGTGGCGGACCTGGTTGCGCAACTTGCCCCCAACCATCGGTCGGCAGTACGTGGCATCGTCTGCCTCGCGAGCCAGGATCTCGACCCCACCAGCTTCCCGTGGGGCGTGACCGTGGTTGGTCGGGCGCAGCTCCCGGCGTTTCTCGCCAGCATGCCTCCCCGGCTGACTCCCTTCGACGTGGCAGACCTCGGGCGCTATCTCCAAGGCCACCTCGGCGGTGCGACGAGTCCAGGCGTGACCGCAACATCCAGGCCGCCTCGGCGGACCCGGCAGCGGTCTGCGCAGGTCTCTGTTCGCGCCGACCGCCCTCAGCGAGGCTCGGCGCAGCGTCGAGCCGCCGCGGCTCGACGCCAGCAGAAGGCCGTCCGCGCCGCCCTGCTCCGTGTTGCACTCGTCGGCGCGGGGCTCTTCCTCGCCCTGAACCTGCTCCCACATCTGACGGGCAAGTAGCGCTCACACGACTGGGCCTTGTGGTCGAACGCGCCAGCTGATGAGCTCGCCGCATGGACACCGCGATTGAAGCCGCCTTACGAGTGCGGATCATGGAATGGGTCCAGGAGCGCGCCGAGGCCAATGGGGGATTTCTTCACCGCCAGGAGCTGCTGAGCTTCCGGATCGACGGGCGGGACCTGCCGATCATCGACTTCTCTCGCGGCATCCGGAATCCGGCAAGCTTCTCGTCGACTCTCGCGATCGTGGCATCCGCGTCGGGGCCATACGACGACACCGAGTCGGACGACGGACTGCTCCACTACGCCTATCGGGCCGGCGATGAATTCAGCGGCGACAACAAGAAGATGAGAGCCGCGATCGAGACGGGAATGCCCCTGATCCTCTTCCGCAAGGAGATCGCGAACTACTACACGCCGGTGATGCCCGTCTACGTCGTCGACGACTTCCCCGAGAATCGCACGTTCCTGATCGCGCTCGACGAGGCCTTTCGGTTCATGGGCGACCTGCGCACGCTCGACATTCGCCAGCGCGAGTACGCGCTGCGGTTGGCGAAACAGCGGCTGCACCAGCCAGCGTTCAGCACGCGAGTGCTGCTGGCCTACGAGACTCGGTGCGCCGTGTGCACGCTCAAGCACGGAGCCCTGCTCGACGCCGCGCACATCGTGCCCGACTCTGAAGAGCTAGGCGTGCCCACGACCCCGAACGGGCTCGCACTCTGCAAGATCCACCACGCCGCGTACGACCAGAACATGCTCGGCATCACTCCGGACCTCGACATCCAGATCGCGACGGACGTTCTGGCAGAGGTGGACGGGCCCATGCTGCAGCACGGGATACAGGCGATGCACGGGCGGCGATTGACGCTTCCGCGGCATAAGGCCGACCACCCMGATCGTGATCTGCTCGCTTGGCGCTGGGACCGATTCAGTTTGTCGCGGTGACAGCTCGGCCGGATTGGGACCCCCGAAACCCCCCCGCAACACTCCCGCCGTAACGTCCCCCTCACGAGGCACGGACGCAGTGGTCGCCCGAACGCGACCCTGTGACCCCCGAGGACGAGCGCGAGGTGTGGCCCGATGTTCGAACGCGTCGACCCCTTCATCGGCACGGAAGCCACGAGCCTGCCCGCCCAACGAGGCCTCGCGACGACGTGGTGGTGGCCGAAGCCGCAGGTCGGCAACACGCACCCGGGCGCCACGTACCCGCTCGGCATGGTCAGCGCGTGCGCGTACAGCGGCGCCTACCCCACGGGCTACGGGCGCTACGACCTCGGCACCGAGGGTCTGCCCACGGAGATGCATGAGCGCCAGGTGGCCAGCGGTTTCACGCACTTCCAGCAGTCCGGCACCGGCGCCATCCGCAAGTACTACAACTACTTCCGCGTCACCCCGATGCTGCAGCCGCTCGACGCCCTCGGGCAGTTGTGGGACATCGTCGACGAGGCCGCCGAGCCCGGGTACTACGCCGCGACGCTCGACTCCGGCATCCGCGCGGAGATCACGGTCGGCCCGAAGAGCGCGGTCCACCGGTACACGTTCCCCGCGCACCGCGACGCGCGGCTGGTCATCGACTTCTCGCTCGGCGGGCTGACCATCCCGTACGGCCGGACGGTGCCGCTGCGGGCGCACCTGCACTCGATCAGCCCTGGGGTCGCGCAGGGCGAGATCGTCGTCGAGGGTGCGCCCCTGGCCATCCATGTCGAGTGCAACGATCCGCGCTGGCGGCAGATGCTCTGGTACGACCGCCGGCTCATGCCCGGTGGGACGCGGCTCGACTTCGACCGGATCCGGCCCACCACCCTGCGCCCGTTCGGGTTGATGTGGGCGGGACCGTCGGAGCCCGGCCAGGTGGTGGAGCTGCGGTTCGGGTTCTCGCTGCGGGGCGTCGACCAGGCCCGGGAGAACCTCGAGCGGGAGTGCGGCCCGGGGCCGTCCAGCTTCGCGTCCCGGCGCGCGGCGACCGCCGCCGAGTGGCAGGCGACCCTGGGCAAGATCCGCGTCGACACCCCGTCGAAGGACAAGCAGACCGTCTTCTCGACGGCGCTCTACCACTCCCTGATCAAGCCGTGCCTGGCCCCCGACGAGTCACCGTTCTGGCCGGCCGACGGCCCGTTCGCGTTCGACATCGCGACCATGTGGGACATCTACCGGACCCAGCTGCCGCTGCTCACCACGCTGCTGCCGGAGCGAGCCGTGGAACTGGCGAACGCGCTCCTGTACATCTCCGAGGAGGAGGGCAACCTCCCCATCGGCTACCGGATGGCCCGCGGCGCCGACCAGTTCAGCCGGCAGGCGTCGGCACTCGCGCACACGTTCCTGTCCGACCTGTGCCAGCTCGGGCTGCCCGGCGTGGACTGGGACTGGGCGCTCGTGCACATGCACAACGACCTGCGCCGGACGTACGGCGAGGACTTCCTGCTGCGGGGGGAGGTCCATCCGATCAGCCACACGCTCGACCTGGCCTTCGGGTACTGGTGCACGTCGCAGATCGCGGCGCACGTGGGCGACCCCGCGCTCGTCGACCAGTTCGCTCCCCTGGCCGCGCGCTGGGTCAACGCGTTCGACGAGGCCACGGGCCTGCTCGAGGACTCGACGTACTACGAGGGCGGTCGGTGGAACTACTCGTTCCGGCTGCTGCACGACATGGCGGCGCGGATCAAGCTCTCGGGTGGCGACGACGGCTTCGTCGCCCAGCTCGACCACTTCTTCGGGTTCGGCGCGCCGCCCGTGGTCCAGCCCGGGATCCGGCCCGGCCTGGAGGAGATGGCCGCCGGCTACGCGCTCAACCGGTTCGAGGGTCTCAACAACGAGCCCGACATGGAGGCCCCCTGGTCGTACCACTACGCCGGCCGGCCCGACCGGACGGCCGAGGTGGTGCAGGCCATCGTGCAGAACCAGTTCGGCACCGGCCGCGGCGGTCTGCCGGGCAACGACGACTCCGGCGGTCTGTCGTCCTGGTTCGTGTGGGCGTCGCTCGGGCTTTTCCCGGTCGCCGGCCAGAACCTCTTCCTCATCAGCGCGCCCGCGTGGCGGGAGTCGTCGATCGACGTCGGCGACCGCAATCTCACCATCGAGACCTCAGGGTTCATCGAGCCGACACCTGACGGCCCGGTTCAGTACGTCCAGTCCGTGCACCTCGACGGCGAGCGACTCGATCGCACCTGGCTGACGGGCGCGGAGCTCCACCGCGGCGGGCGCCTGCACATCGGGCTCGGCCCGGAGCCCAGCGACTGGGGGACCACCGTCCGACCCCCGTCCGTCAGCACCAACCCCCCGACCACCGCGCTGCGGCGCTGACCTAGGAGCCGACGTGAACACTGAGCGCCGTCTCGTGATCGTCGTCCGAGCCGACCCGGTCATCTGCGGGCACTCCGGCGAAGCCCGGAACCTCGCGGAGGCTGCCCTCCAGCGGGGTTTCGACGACGTCCGCATCGTCACCTGGCCCATCGACCGGCTCCAGCAGACCGGCCTGCCGCTCAAGCCCCTCGACGGGGTGCTGCCCTACTCGCCCGGCATCACGGTCGAGCGCCCCGAGCCCGTCGGCGACTACAAGGTCCCCGACGGACGCTGGCTCGCCGGGATCGTCGGCAGGCTGGTCGAGCTGTTCACCGACGGAGTCCCGACGGTCGCCATGTCGCTGTACCTGAGCCCGCACTCGCTCGCGGTGGCCGACGCCGTGCACGTCGCCCGCCGCACGGGCCTGCCGGTCAACGTGACCACGGTCGCTGAAGCGGTCGGGTCCGACGTCACCAACGTCGTGCGTGCCTGCGTCGAGAAGGACGAGTTCGGCGCCGCGGCGCACGTGCTGTCCAGCTACCTCGAGCACGACGTCTGCCTGGCCGTCAGCGACTACACGCGCGAGCTGATCATCGCCGAGGCCGCCGCCATCGACGCCAAGCACGGCACCACGTTCGCCGCCCAGTGCCGCGAGCGCGTCACCGTGTCCTACCCCGCCATCGACGTGGCGTCCTACCTGGACCTGGACCCGGCGGTGACCGCGGAGGTCCTGGGTTCCCGCGGCCTGACCGCCGACGGCTACGTCCTGTTCCTCTCCCGCCTCGCGCACGCGAAGGGTGTCGACGACCTCATCGCCGGCTTCGCCGCGAGCCGCGCGTCGGACTCGCTGCGGCTGGTCGTCGCCGGCAACGGCCCCGACGCGACGCGCCTGCAGGAGATCGCCGATGCGTCGAGCGCGGCCGACCGCATCGTGTTCTTCGACGACGTCGACGACGACGAGAAGGCCCACCTCATGGCCGCCTCCGCCGCCTACGTCCTGCCGAGCAAGCCCCGCCCCGAGTTCGTCGAGACGTTCGGCATCGCGCTGGCCGAGAAGATGCTTGCCGGCGGCGGCCCGGTCATCACCACTGACACCGGCGGCATCGGCGAGGCCGTCGGCGACACCGCGCTCATCGTCCCCGTCGAGTCCCCTGCTGCCATTGCCTCAGCCCTGGACCGCGTGCTGGCGATGTCTCCCGACGAGCGCGCCGACTGGGAGACCCGTGCCCGCCTGCACGCGCTGCAGTTCGATCGCGGCGCCGTGCTGGACGCGATCCTCCACCGCGTCGCCGAGGTGTCGCAGCCGAGGGTGCCGGCGCCCGCGTTCTTCTGAGGACGTGTTCGCCCGACTGACCGACAACTGAGACGTCGCAGACCACGGGGCAGCTGCGGGGTCCCGCACTCGTACGATGCGCCGGTGACGGTCCCCCGCCTGGAGCTCAGCTTCCTCACCTTCGTCCCTTACGACGACCCCGCCGACGCAGGCCAGTCGCTACGCGACGCCGTCGACCTGTTCCGGTTCGCGGAGGAGCTCGGGTACGACGTCGGTTGGGTGCGCGTGCGGCACCTCGAGAAGTTCCTGTCGTCGCCGTTCCCGCTGTTCGCCGCCATCGGGCAGGCGACGACGCGCATCCGATTCGGCACCGCGGTCCTGCCGATGCGGTACGCCGACCCGATCGCGGTCGCCGAGGACGCCGCCACGGTCGACCTGCTGTCGGGCGGTCGGCTCGAGCTCGGTGTCGCGGGCGGGATCAAGCCGTCGGCGGCGCTCCTCGACGGGGTCTACGGCGCGAGCGAGCGGTCGTTCGACGACGAGTCCCAGCACCGGATCGCCCGGCTCCGCGCAGCCCTGGCCGGAGAGCCGGTCGCTGTCGCCCCCGAGGGCGGCTTCCCGATCGCGCCGCCCGGCACCGAGCTCATCGTCCGGCCCCACAGCCCCGGCCTGGCCGACCGGGTCTGGTACGGCCCGGGATCCAAGGCGACCGCCGTGCGCACCGCCGAGCAGGGCATGGACCTGCTGGTCTCGACGCTCAACAGCGAGGACGACGGGCGGTCGTTCGAGGAGACGCAACGCGACCAGATACGCGCCTACAAGGAGACGTTCGACGTCCCCGGCCGGCAACCGCGGGCGATCGCCGGCCGCATCGTGCTCCCCAGCGTCACGCCCGAGGACGACGAGCTCTTCGCCGAGTACATCGCCTGGTACGCCGGCCGGTTCGACGCGACGGGCCGCCCGCCCGCCGGAACCGGGTTCGGTGTGTTCAGCCCGACGCACCACGGGAGTCCCGACGAGGTCGTCGCCAGCCTGCAGGCCGACGTCGCCCTCCAGGAGGCCACGGGCCTCGACATCGTCCTGCCCGCCAACGCCACCCACGCGATGAGCCGCCGGATCCTCGAGAACGTCGCGACGTCGATCGCGCCCCGACTGGGCTGGACCCCGGCCTGACTTACGTCCTGACGACCTCGACCTCGCACGCCACGCCCGGCGACGTGGCAAGGCGTGCGTCGGCGGTCAGCAGCACGCCGCCGACACGCTCCGTGAGGGCGACGTACGCCGCGTCGTAGGCCGACAGGTTCGCCCCGAGGGTCCACACGCGCTGCGCGAGGACGGCCTGAGGCCAGAGCTCGATCGACAAGGCATGGAAGCCGTCGAGTGCCAGGCGCGCCTCGGCCTCGGAGAGCCGCCCGGCGTTGCGGTGCCGCCGCAGGACGTTGGTGACCTCGTGCGGCAGGAGGTCCGGCGCGACGACCGTCGCGCCGGCGAGGCGCGCTGCCACGCGCTCGCCGGGCTCTCCCGGGTCGATGAGCAGCAGCAGTGCGGCGGAGGCGTCGAGGACGACGACGCTCACCGCTGGTCGGCCGCGAGCTCGGCGGCCAGCTCGGACCAGGTGAGCCTCGGGTACGCCCGGGCGCGCTCACGGACGAGGGCAAGGGCGTCGTCGGCGCTCGGCCGGGCGGTGATCTCGATCAGATGCGCGCGCAGGAACTCCTGCATGGACCGGCCGGAGCGGGCCGCCCGTGCAGCGAGCTCGTCGCGAACCTCGTCGGGAACATCGCGGACGGTGATGACGGTCATGACTGCATTCTAGCGCCGGTGCATGCACTATCGCTGCTTGCTGAACCCACGCCCCAGCGTTCCCACACCACACGGGCCCCCTCCGCTGGTTGGAGCCCGTCCCACAAGGAGAGGCACGGCGCTGGCCGGCATGGTTGGTGGCAGCGGCCAGGGAGGCGGCGCCGGCCGCCTGACCCCACGGCCGAGCGCGCCCGACAAGGCGCGCTCGGCGTCGGGGTGCTCAGGCGAGGACCGCGACCTCCATCGCCTGGGCGGGCACCTGGCCAGGGAGGCCGACGCCCGTCGTGATCCGCCGGCGCAGGCTCACGTTGATGTACCAGCTCCACGCGTTGTGGCAGATCTCGAAGCACTCGTGCGCCGGCACCAGCCCGACGTGCGTGAACCGCAGCCGGGTCCGGTCGCCCTCGGGCGTGATCTCGAACCGGATCCGCGTGCCCACCCACTCGGCCGTGTCCTCGACGAAGTTCAGCTCGGCGTCGAGGACCAGCCACTCCATCAGCTCCCCCGGCACCACGTCGGTCAGGCGCTGACGGGACACGTGGATCGGCTCGTTGTGGAACACGAACTCGTCGCCGAGCCGGGCCGTCCCGCCCTCGATGGCGTCGACCCACCAGCCGCGCACGTCGGTGATGGCGTCGAAGACCTCCTCGGGCGTCTGGTCCACCGTGTAGGTCGTCGTGAAGTCGTTCATGGATCTGCTCCGTTCTGCAACTTTTCGGTTGCATCAACGTACGCCCGCCCGACCGCGAACTGCAACCCCTAAATTGCAGAACTTCCTAGCGGCCGGTCACGCGCGCCTTCCCGGCAGCCAGGTCGAACAGCCGCGGCAGGATCGCGTCACCGGCCACGCGGAGCCCGTCGTGCAGGTGCTCGTTCGTGATCCAGACCTGCAGGTTGCCGACGGACGTCGCCAGGGCGAGGTCGAGGTCCACGTACGGGTCGTCGTAGTACTGGACGGCCGCGACCGGCACCTCGTTCGACGCCAGGCGGTCGAGGTCGTACAGCTCCGGCCACTGCGTGCGCCCGGCGAGCTCGTCGGCCGCGCCCCGGAACGGCTGCAACGACCGGTGCTGCTCGTACATCCACGGGAACACGGCCTCGCCCGTGAGCTGGAGCGGTCGGGCGTCGGCGGCGAACGTCGGCCAGCGGTCGTGCTCGGCCTGCGCCGCCCAGCCGGGTTCCCGGGTGCCCTGGTGGTAGATGACCTCCTGCAGCACGGCGTACAGCGGCCCGTCGTCGAAGCCCGTCGCCCGGACGACCGCCGCGAGGAAGGCGTCGGACAGCCCTCCGTCCGACGAGAACGCCGTGTCCAGCAGCCAGTGCACCTCGTCGAGGCCCGTGCTCATCCCGAACGGCTGCCCCAGCTGCTGCAGCCGCTCCACGGTCAGCGGCTCGCCCGTGGGCAGCACGACCGAGTCCAGCCGGTCCGCGATCTCCCCCAGCAGCGGCACGTCCGACGGGTGCAGGCGCGCGAGCTCGCGGTTGCGCGCGGCCTGCCGACGGTACGTCGCCGCGTAGACGTCCTCGGCGGTGGCCGTCGCCGGCGGCAGCCCGCCCGTGACGTAGCACCGGGTCAAGGCCGACGGGTATCGGGACAGGTAGGTGAGCGTGAGGAAGCCGCCGTACGACTGCCCGAGGGTTGCCCACCGGCGCCCGCCGTAGACGGTCGTGCGGAGGTGCTCGGCATCGGCCACGATCGCGTCGCCGCGGAAGCACGCGAGGTAGTGCGCGGCCTGCACGGCATCGTCGAACCCGCTGATCACGCGCCCGTCCACCGGCGACGACCGACCCGTCCCGCGCTGGTCCAGCAGGATCACGCGGTACTTCTCGAGGGCCGTCGCGATCCAGCCGCCCCCCAGCGGGCGAGGCCCGTGATGACCCGGACCGCCCTGCAGGAACAGCAGCAGCGGCAGGTCGTCGGACGCCTTCTCGGGGTCGACCAGCTCGCGCGCGAACACCTCGATCGACCCGAACCGCTCCGGTGCGGACCAGTCGACGGGCACCTGCACCCGGTGCTCCCGGACGGTGAACCCCGTCATCGCGTAGCTGTCAGCCATGCGCGCCACACTATGGTCCGGCCGTGCACGGCGGTCGGTGGCCGCGCATGCTGGTGCCATACGAGGAGGTCCACCCCTGACTACCGCACGCACCGCCGAGGGCACCGGCGTCGGCTTCCGCACCGAGCGCGGCCCGATCCTCATCGCGATCATGGTGACCACCGGCCTGGTCGCCGTCGACGCGACGATCCTGGCCACGGCCGTCCCGACCATCGTCGCCGACCTGGGCGGCTTCACCAGCTTCCCGTGGCTGTTCTCCGTGTACCTGCTCACGCAGGCGGTGAGCGTGCCCATCTACTCGAAGCTGGCGGACACCGTCGGCCGCAAGCCCGTCATCCTGCTCGGCATCGGCCTGTTCCTGCTCGGCTCGGTGCTCTGCGGGTTCGCGTGGAGCATGCCGGCCCTCATCGCGTTCCGCGCCGTGCAGGGCCTCGGCGCCGGGGCGGTCCAGCCGATGGCCATCACCATCGCGGGCGACATCTACACCGTCGCCGAGCGGGCCAAGGCGCAGGGGTACATCGCGAGCGTGTGGGCCATCTCCTCGGTGGTCGGTCCGACGCTCGGCGGGGTGTTCTCGGAGTTCCTCACCTGGAACTGGATCTTCTTCGTCAACATCCCGCTGTGCCTCGCGGCCGCCTGGCTGCTGGTCCGGCACCTCCACGAGAACATCGAGCGCACCCGGCACCGCATCGACTGGGCGGGCGGCGCGCTGCTGACCACGGCCATGAGCCTGCTGATCCTGGCGCTGCTCGAGGGTGGGCACGCGTGGGAGTGGCTGTCGGTGCAGAGCATCGGCGCGTTCGTCGTCGGCACCCTGCTCCTGGTCGCGTTCGTGCTGGTGGAGCAGCGGGCCGAGGAGCCCGTGCTGCCGCTCTGGGTGTTCTCGCGCCGGCTGCTCGTGGCGACCGCGCTGGTGTCGGTCGGCGTCGGCGTGGTCCTCATCGGGCTGACGTCGTACGTGCCGTCGTTCCTCGAGGCGCTGCTGGGCGTCTCTCCGCTGACCTCCGGCCTCACCCTCGCCGCGCTCACCATCGGCTGGCCCATCACCGCCTCGCAGTCCGGTCGGCTCTACCTGCGCTTCGGGTTCCGCACCACGATGCTGATCGGGTCCGGCATCGTCGTGCTCGGCACGGCGGCGCTGGTCGTGGCCTCGATGCACCCGTCCGTGATCGCGGTCGGGCTGTCCTGCTTCGTCGCCGGCGCCGGGATGGGGCTCGTCGCGTCCCCCGGACTCATCGCGGCGCAGTCGAGCGTCGGCTGGGGCGACCGCGGGGTCGTCACGGGCGCCAACCTGTTCTCCCGCTCTATGGGCAGCGCGGTGGGCGTCGCGGCGCTCGGCGCCCTGGTGAACGCGCTCTTCAGCGGCGAGAGCCCGACGCAAGACCCCGCGCAGTTCGGCGACGCCGTGACCGTGGCGTTCGCGGCCGTCGCCGTCGTCGCGCTGGGGATCGTCGCCGCCTCCGCGGCCATGCCGCGCACGACCGTCGAGCACGTCGCACCCCCGACGAGCGGCCCGGTCGAGCCCGACAGAGACTGAGACCTCATCGAGGGAAGGGCGGCACCATGGGCATCGAGGATCTGGTCAACCAGGCCATGAACGCGGTCGACGGGCACGAGGAGCAGGCCAAGGACGCGCTCGACAAGGCGGCCGAGGCCATCAAGGCGCGAACGAGCGACGGCCAGGACGGCGTCGTCGACAGTGTCGTCGACAAGGCGAAGGACTACCTCGACGACCAGAAGAAGAAGTAGGCCGGATGCCCCTCACCGGTGAGTACCTCCCGAGCACGTCCGGCTGGGCCCGCAAGCAGGCCGAGGCGTACGAGGCGTCCGACGGCACCAAGGCCAACACCCTGCACGGCAAGCCGGTCATCGTGCTCACGTCCCTGGGCGCGACCAGCGGCAAGCTCCGCAAGACGGCGCTCATGCGGGTCGAGCACGAGGGCCGGTACGCGGTCGTCGCCTCCCAGGGCGGCGCCCCCAAGAACCCGGCCTGGTACCGCAACGTGGTGGAGCACCCGCACGTCGAGCTGCAGGACGGCGCAGTGAAGAAGGACTACATCGCGCACGAGGCGACCGGCGCCGAGCGCGACGAGTGGTGGGCGCGCGCGAACGAGGTCTGGCCCGCGTACGCCGGCTACCAGACGAAGACGGACCGGCTCATCCCGGTGTTCGTGCTGGTACCGACGGACGAGTGAGCGTCAGCCGAGCAGCAGGTACCAGCCGCCGACGCCGATGACCCCGCCGAGGATCGGCGCCGCGACCGGGACCCACGCGTAGTCCCACTGCGACGAGCCCTTGTTCTTCAGGGGCAGAACCGCGTGCACCATGCGGGGTCCGAGGTCACGGGCGGGGTTGAGCGCCGGGCCGGTCGGTCCGCCGAGCCCCGCGACGAGGCCCCAGACGAGGAAGCCCAGCGCGAGGTGCGCCACCGCCGGCTCGTTCGCCGTCAGGGGCGAGTGCACGATCGCGAGGGCGCACGAGAAGAGGATCACCGACCCGAGCAGCTCGCTGAGGAAGCCGTTGAGGCGCGAGTGCGCGGCGTTGATCGTCGAGAACGTCGCCAGGATGTCCTCGGGGTCCGTCGTCTGGTCGTAGTACGGCTTGTGGGTCACGACGATGGCGCACTGGCCGGCGATCGCGCCGAGCATCTGCGCGACGATGTACGGCGCCACCTCGGACCACGGGAACAGCCCCCACGTCGCCAGGCCCAGCGTGAACGCCGGGTTGATGAGGTTGCCGCTGATCCCGCCGAACATGATCGCGGGGATCATCACGCCGAACCCGTATCCCATGGCGATCAGCGACCAGCCGCCGCGGTACCCCTTGGAGCCCTTGAGGTGCACGTTCGCGACCGTGCCGTTGCCCAGGATGATGAGGATCGCGGTGCCGATGAACTCGCAGGCCAGCCGCACGGCCAAGCTGTAGGACGGGTCCATCGGCTCCCCGCTCGTCGGTGCTCAGACCGTCAGCGTGGCACAGCCGCCCGCCACCGCACGAGCGCAGCGAGCGCCACGCCGACGGCGTACGCGACCAGGTCCACGGCCGCGAACGTGGTGCCCAGCGCGTACCGGGCCACGGGGACGGCGTCGACCGCGCGCGCCGGCAGACCGGTCAGCTGCGCGAGCTCGACCAGCGCGCACACGGCGAACGCGATCGCGGCGACGCGGCCCGGCCTGGCGCGCGGGGCGACCACGACCAGCAGCGCGTAGACGAAGGCCGCGTAGACGGCGTCGCCGGCTGGGTCGGAGAGCGGCCCGTCGAGCCGTGACACGAGCAGCCCGAGCCCGACGAGCCCGACGCCGACGACGCCGGCGACCACGCGTGCCCGGCGCGCGCCCGCCGCGCGTGCGGGGTTCGGTGCGTCGGCCGCGACGAGGTCGTCACGCGAGCGGTTCTCGGGCACGTCACCGACCGTACGGGCCGGCGCTTGCGCACCCCGTCAGGCGGTTGTGGAGGTCTTGCGCTCGTACAGGTCGATCTTGACGTCGATGGCGTCGAGGTGGGCGGCCACCTCGACCAGCTGCTGTCGGACGCGGTCGCGGTGCGCGCGGAGCAGCGCGAGCCTCTCCTGCTCGTTCCCGTCGCCGGCCCGGACCAGGTCCGCGTACTGCCGGACGTCGCGGATCGGCATGCCCGTGCCGCGCAACCGCGTGACCATGCGGATCCAGCTCAGGTCCTCCTCCGCGTACCGGCGGTGTCCGGACGAGGCCCGGTCGACCGTGTCGAGCAAGAGGCCGTCGCGCTCGTAGTACCGCAGGGTGTGGGTGGTCAGGCCGGTGGCCTCGGCCGCCTCGGCGATGCTGAGGACGACCCGTTCCGCTTCGACGACACTCATGGCGTCGATGGTCGCTCTTCGAGTGCGCTCGAAGTCAAGGCGAGCCGCCCCCAGCCCCCGTCGTCCCCAGGTTCGTCGGTGCCGTCGTGCTTCTCGACGCACCCTGGGCGAGTGGAGGCCTGGCGACGACCCTGGCCGTGGCTCGTGGCCCTGGTGGCCTGCGTCGCGGTCGGCGCGGGAGTGCCCGCGTGGTCGCAGGCTCGCGTCGCCGCGCGGTACGCGGTCACGGCCGACGACCTCGCGGCCGGGCGGGCGGCACTGGAATCGCTGGAGGTTCGCGGGCGGGCGCCCACGACCGGCTACGCCCGCGAGCGGTTCGGGCAGGCGTGGGCGGACGTCGACGGCAACGGCTGCGACACCCGCAACGACGTGCTGCGGCGCGACCTCGCCTCGACCGTCGCGGAGGGCTGCGTGGTGCTGAGTGGCACTCTCGACGACCCATACACGGGCGTGCCGATCGCGTTCGCGCGCGGGCCGTCGTCGGCGGACGTGCAGATCGACCACGTCGTCGCCCTGTCCGACGCGTGGCAGACGGGCGCGCAGTCCTGGACGCCGGCGCAGCGCGAGGCGTTCGCCAACGACCCGGCCAACCTGCTGGCCGTCGACGGCCCCGCCAACCAGGAGAAGGGCGCCGGCGACGCGGCCACCTGGCTGCCACCCAACCGCGGGTACCGGTGCGTGTACGCGCTGCGGCAGGTCCGCGTGAAGGCGGCCTACGGGCTGTGGGTCACCGCCGCCGAGCGCGACGCCCTGGGCCGGGAGCTCGGCCGGTGCGTCGTCGGTACGGTGAGGGCACCATGACGCTGCGCCTCCCGCCCCTCCTGCTCGGTCCGACGACGAAGGGCGTCTGGGCTCCGACGCCCGTCACCCGCTCCGAGTTCGTCGCCGCAGGTCACACGCTGTTCGACGGGTCCCTGACGTGGCCCGCGCTGACCCTCGACGCCGACGCGCTCGCGCACAACATCGCGCAGCTCGCCGCGTTCACGGCGCAGCACGGCCTCGCGTTCGCGCCGCACGGCAAGACGACGATGTCGCCCGAGCTGTTCGCCGCGCAGCTCGACGCGGGCGCCTGGGGCATCACCGTCGCGACCGGCAACCAGCTGCTCGCGGCGCACTCGTTCGGCGTGCGCCGGCTGCTGGTCGCCAACGAGATCCTCGACCCGACGGTGCTGCGCTGGATCGCGCAGAACGACGACGCCGAGATCCTCTTCTCCGTCGACTCGGTGGACGCCGTCGACGCCGTCGCCGCGGCGCTCGACGGCGGGCGGGTGCGGGTGCTGCTGGAGGTCGGGCACCCCGACGGCCGCACCGGGGTCCGCACGGGCGACCAGGCCCTCGCGGTGGCCCAGCGCGTCGCGGAGGTCGAGGGCATCGAGCTCGCCGGCGTCAGCGCCTACGAGGGCGGCCTGGCCGACGTCGCCGCCGCGCGCGGCTTCCTGGCCGAGGTCCTCTCCGTCGCCGAGATGCTGGTCGGCGCCGGTCTGCTGGCCGGGCACGTGATCCTGTCCGCCGGCGGGTCCGCGTACTTCGACGCCGTCGCCGACGTGCTCGGCGTCGCCACCGTGGCCGGCGTCCCGAGCACGACGATCCTGCGGTCCGGCTCGTACGTGACCCACGACCACGGCACGTACGTCGAGAAGACGCCGTTCACGCGGATCGTCGGCGACCTCCACCCCGCACTCCGGGTGTGGGCGCAAGTCTCGTCAGTCCCCGAGGACGGCCTCGCGATCGTGGGCGCCGGCAAGCGCGACGTCCCCTACGACTCCGGCCTCCCGGTCCCGCTGCGACGGCACCGGCCCCGCCGGCCGCCCGCCGACATCGAGGATTGGACCGTCACCCGCACCAACGACCAGCACGCCTACCTGGAAGGATCCGGCACCGACCTTCGCGTCGGCGACCTCCTCGAGCTCGGGATCTCGCACCCGTGCACCGCGTTCGACAAGTGGCGCGCTATCCCGGTCCTCGACGCCGACCACCGCGTGGTCGACGTCGTCACCACCTGGTTCTGACTAGTCGTCGTCCGACGTCAGCCGCCCCGCCACCACGTCGATCTCGACCTTGATGCCCGCCAGCTGCGAGCCAACCGTGGTCCGTGCGGGCTTCGGGTACGGGAAGAACTCCCCGTAGGCGTCGTTGAACTCGGCGAAGTCCGCGAGGTCGGCCAGGTGGACCGTCGTCTTCACCACGTCGCCCAGGTCGAGCCCGGCGGCCGCCAGCGTGGCCTCGACGTTGCGCAGCACCTGCCGGGTCTGGTCGGCCACCGACTCGGGAATCTCGCCGGTCACCGGGTCCTGCGGCCCGAAGCCGGCCGTCCACACGAGGTTGCCCAGCCGGATCCCCTGGGAGTAGTTGCCCGCGGGCTGCGGCGCGTCCGGGGTGCTGATCTTCTCGCGGGTCATCGGGTTGCCTCTCGGGTGGTGAGCGGTACGAGGGACAGTCTCCCTCAGGGGATCGGCCGGCCAGGGAGCGCGCCGGTGAGGCGGCCACCGCGAAGGGCGGGTATACCGTCGACGAGGACGGCCTCGACGCCGGTGGCCAGGCGGCGCGGCTGGTCGTAGGTGGCCAGGTCGGCGACGGTTTCCGGGTCGATCACCGCGAGGTCCGCCCGGTGCCCGACGAGCAGCTGCCCGCGGCCCTGGAGCCCGAACCGTCGCGCCGCAGTGGTCGACAGGTGCATCGCCGCCGCGGGCCAGTCCCAGTCGCCGAGCTCGCGCACGTGACGGCCGAGGAGCCGGGCGAACGTGCCCCACCCGCGCGGGTGCGGGTGCCCGCCGCGGTAGATCCCGTCGGACCCGGCGCAGTGCGCGGGGTGCCGCAGCAGCGCACGCATCGACTCGTCGGAGCTGGTCGGCGGCTGCGCGAACACGCACCCCACCTGCAGGTTCGTCGTCACCAGCAGGTGCAGCGCGGCCTGGCCGGGCGTCATCCCGAGGCGCGCGGCGACCTCCAGCAGGGACAACCCCTCGGCCCACTCCGCGCCCGGGACGAAGGCCATCGTGACGCGAGGCCAGACCTCGTCGCGCGCGGGCAGCCGGGCCACGACCGCCGGGTCGCGCAGCAGCTCGAGGGTCCGCTCGGCGTTCGCCAGCGGGAGCCAGTCGGGCAGCGCCACGAGCGCGAGGATCGACGCGCCCTTGAGGTACGGGTACGCGTCGAACGTCAGGTCGACGCCGTCGGCGAGGGCGGCGTCCACCACCGGGCCGAGCCGCCCGGCGGGCCCGTGGTAGTGCGACACGTGCGTGCCGACGCCCGTCGTGCGGGCCAGGTCGAGCAGCTCCGCCAGCGCCGCGGGCGCCTTGTCCTCGTAGCCGCGCATGTGCGAGACGTGCGGCCGGCCCCGGGCCGCGAGCGCCGCGCAGAGGGCGACGAGCTCGTCCCGGTCCGCCGACGACGCCGGTGCGTACTCGAGCCCGGTCGACATCCCGCGGGCGCCGTCGTCGAGACCCTCCTCCAGCAGCCGCACCATCGCGGCGACCTCGTCGGCGCGCGCGGGCCGGTCGTCGGCACCCATGACCGCGTACCGCAGGGTCCCGTGCGGGACCAGGTACGCGGTGTGCACCGTCGTGGTGCGGTCGTAGGTCCACAGCAGGTCCGCGACGGACCCGCCGCGGAACGTCGGGTGGGAGCCGTTGATCGCCGCGAAGTAGCGCTCCGCGTACTGCGTGGCCCCGGACCCGGGCGGTGAGGGGGCGAACGAGACGCCGTCCTGGCCGAGCACCACCGTGGTCACGCCCTGGTGGGTCAGCGCCGCCTGCACGTCCGGGTCGAGCACGGCCGCGTCGGCGTGCGCGTGGGCGTCGACGAACCCCGGCAGCACCACGAGCCCGTCCGCGTCGAGCACGTCGGCGCCGTCGACCGGCAGGTCCGGGCCGATCTCCGTGATCCGGTCGCCGACCACCCGCAGGTCCGCCCGGACCAGCTCACCCTCGGCCAGCAGGCCGCCCCGCACCAGGATCACCGGTCGATCATGCCCGCTCCACCCCTGCGCGTTGACGACGGGATCGCCGCGGAGCAGCGTGGTCGCGGTGACCGTCGTCGTGCCCCTGACGCCCGACCTCTGGCCGGAGCTGGAGGAGCTGCTGGACCAGGGCGGTCCGGCGGGCCGGTGCTGGTGCATGGCGTACCGGGTCGGACCGGGGTACCGCCGCCGCCCGGCTGCTGAGAACCGCGCCGACCTTCGTGCCGTCGTCGACCGCGGCCCGCCGCCCGGCCTGCTGGCGTTCCGGGGCGACCGCGCCGTCGGCTGGTGCCAGGTCACCCCTCGCGGCGACGTCCCGGCCCTCGATGCCCCCTGGCGGCTGCGGCGGGTCGACGACGTGCCCGTGTGGGCGATCACCTGCTTCTACGTCCGGAAGGGGTACCGGCGTGACGGGGTGATGGCCGCGCTCGTGGCCGGCGCCGTGGATCTCGCACGTGAAGGCGGCGCGCCCGCGGTCGAGGCGTACCCGCTCGACGGCTCGGTCTCCCCGAGCGCGACGAGCATGGGCTACTCGACGACGTTCGCCGCCGCGGGATTCGTCGAGGTGGCGCGACGGTCGCCGGAGCGCCCGATCATGCGGTACTCGTTCGTCGGGGTCGACGTCGGCTAGAGCTGGAGCCCGATGAGCCAGGCCGTGCCGAGCGCGAGCGCAGCCAGGCAGGCGAGCAGCAGGATGGCCACCCAGAAGCCGCCGGGCAGGTGGGTCAGGCGGCCCAGCAGACCCGCGTCCGACGTGTCGGACGCCCCCCGGCGGCGTGCCCGGCGGCGTTCGGACTGCATCTCGAGGACCGCGCGCGGCGCGCCCAGCAGCAGGAACCAGGTCATCGCGTACGCGGCAACCGCCTGTACCGTCGCGGACCCCCACACCGTGATGCCCACCAGCAGGGCTCCGGTCACCAGCACCGACCACAGGCCGTACCAGTTGCGGATCTGCACCAGCACCAGCACGAGGACGACCAGCAGGATCCAGAGCAGTGCGACCGCGTACCCGCGGGACAGCAGCCAGGCCGCGCCGACGCCCAGGACCGCCGGCCCGAGGTACCCCGCCGCCACCGTCGCGACCATGCCAGGCCCCTTGGGCTTGCCCACCGACACCGTGAGGCCCGAGGTGTCCGAGTGCACCCGGATCCCCGACAGGCGTCTGCCGACGAGCACCGCCACGCCCGCGTGCGCCGCCTCGTGCACGATGGTCAGCCCGTGCCGGGCCACGTACCAGGCCCGCGGCACCAGGAGGACGACCAGCACCCCGGCCGCCGTGAGCAGCACCGTGGTGCTCGACGGCACCGCCTGGGGCGTCGTGATGTCGTGCCAGGCGTCGCCGAGCCAGTCCACGTGCGGGGTCCTTCGTCCGTCGTCGTCCGACCAGGCGGGCGGGCAGGACGGACCCTACCCAGCCGCGGGGGCCTCGGCGGGCAGGACGACGTCGGTGCCGGTCGCGGTGATCCGGACCCCCGTGCTCACCACGGCGGCCTTCGACAGGGCCACGCCCTCGGGCAGCCCGCTCACCGGGATCTCGACGTCGGTCAGCCGTTTCCCGATCGCGTTCGGCAGGTCGTCGACCGAGACCGTCAGGCCCGCGATCTGCACGTTCTCG
Source organism: Cellulomonas sp. P1_C4 (assembly GCF_056406355.1). NCBI lineage: Bacteria > Bacillati > Actinomycetota > Actinomycetes > Micrococcales > Cellulomonadaceae > Cellulomonas > Cellulomonas sp. P1_C4. The sequence continues at coordinate 244,494 of NZ_JBFUAI010000002.1, forward strand.
ACGTTGACCAGCAGCTTGCCGTCCTCCACCCGCGGGACCAGGTTGGCGGCCAGCGTGAGGCCCAGCACCTTTCCCGACGCCTTGAGCGCGTTCCCGTCGACCGCCACCGCGACGTCCAGCTCGGACTTGTCCTTGACGATCTGCTCGATCGTCGCGGTCGGCAGCGTCGCCTCGATCGTCGCCGAGCCCACGGTGTACGGCTCCGACGTGCCCACGTCCTGCGCGTCGATGGTCACGTCCGTGGCCTTGATGCCCTCCAGCGTGACCCCGTCGACAGAGGCGGTGACGTCGTCGATCGACCCCGCCAGCAGCTGGTTGAGGAACGGGAACCCGCCGAGCTCGACCGTCGGTGTGCCGACGACGCCGTCCAGGTTCTGTTCGACGGCGTCGACCACCCGCTGCTCCGCCACCGACTCCGTCACCCGGTCGGCGACGAAGGCGCCGCCCACCACGACGACGACCGCGACGACCCCCACGACCACTCCGCGCCCGCTCACGGGCCTCACGCTAGGGGGCGAAGGGCTCCCCGCGCTGCTCATGGGCGCTACTCGCAGCCGATCCCGTCGTTGTCGCGGTCCAGCTTCGGCTGGTACCCCGGGGAGCCGGCGTACACCGGCGCCGCGCCGGCCGCCCTCGCCTCGGTGCAGTTCTTGAAAGGTCCGGAGACCGCCGGTGCGGCTGGTGCCGCGGGTGCCACTGGCCGCGCGGGCGCGACGGGCGCGACCGGCACTGCGGGTGCCGCAGGCGCGACGGGCGCCGCGGGCACGACGACCACGGGAGCTTCCTCGACCACCGGCGGCGGCGGGACCGCCGACCCGGTGGGCAGCGGCTGATCGGGGCACGTCGAGAGCACGCCGACCATCGCGTCCTGCTCCGCCTGCGTGACCCAGAGACCGTAGGTGTACTTCACGCCCACCTGCCGCGCCACGTAGTCGCACCGGAACGACTTGTTCGGCGGGAGCCACGTCGCGGTGTCGCCGTCGCCCTTCTGCATGTTCAGCGGACCGTCGACGGCCAGCAGGTTCAGCGGGTCGTTGGCGAACGACTCACGCTTGGCGACGTCCCACTGCTGAGCGCCCTTCTGCCACGAGTCGGACAGTGCGACGACGTGGTCGATCTGCACGGCCGAGGACGTGTCCTGTCCGCGCACGAACGAGATCGCCTTCGCCGAGTACGGGTCCTGGAGCATGCCGGTCAGCACCACGCAGCCGTTCGTGCCGTCCTTGAGCGCCTGGTCGGTGAGGTCGCGACGCAGGATGTCGTTGCGGGTGTCGCAGCCGTTGCGGTCCACGTCCTTCCACGCCTGGCCGTAGAGGTCGCGGTCGTACCCGGTCTTCGGCGCACGGCCCTTGACCGGCAGCAGCGTCGCCGTGGCCAGCGCGGTCTGCGGCTGCGCGGCGGCGACGACCGCGGCGTCGGCGGCCGGCGCGGGGTCCGGGGCGGGCCGCGTCGCCGCCTGCTCCTCAAGGGTGGGTGTCGCGCTCGCGCTCGGCGTGGCCGTGGGCCTCGGGCTCTGCGTCGCGGCCGTCGCTGCCGGCGCCGCCACGGGCTCGGCCGACGGGGCAGCCGCCGAGGCGGAGACCACCAGCGCGACGAGCGATGCCCCGAGCACGGCCGCAGACACTCCCCGGCGCATCGGGCCGCCCAGCCAGGAGGTCCGGCGCACCAGCGCGTAGATCGCCGTCAGGCCGACGTAGAGGCTGGCCATCAGGAGGGCGCCCGACCAACCGGACAGCAGCCCGAGCAGGGTCACGACGACCAGGCCGACGACACCGGCGATCCGGGAAGGCCGCCATCGCGGGGCCTTCGTCGGGCGCTCGTCCGAGGGGTCGCCGACGGGGGCGTCGTCCCACCACGCGTCACCCGTCGGTCCTGTCACCTCAGAAGTATCGACGCCGGAACACCCGTGCACGACGGACCATGGTCCCCGTCTGCGGGTGACGTGCGTCCCACGGACTGGACACCGCGGGAAGATGCTTGCGGCTCGCAACCTTGGGGCTGTCATGGCCCGGATCCCCACGGCGCGCGTGAGCGTCGGCTTCGTCCTCCTGCTGTCGGCGCTCACCGCCATCGGCCCGCTGACGTTCGACACCTACCTGGCGGCGTTCCCCGAGATCGCCGACGACCTGAACGCGCCCGCCGCCGCCGTGCAGCTGACGATCGCCGCCTCGCTCGCGGGCCTCGCGCTGGGCCAGCTGCTCTTCGGGTCGATCTCCGACGCCTTCGGCCGCCGCCGCCCGCTGCTGGCGGCCCTCAGCGTCTACGTGCTGACGTCCGTCGGCCTCACGCTGGTGCAGAACATCACTGCCTTCACGGTGCTGCGGTTCGTGCAGGGCTTCACCGCCGCCGCGGGGATGGTGCTGTCGCTCGCGATCCTCAGGGACCGGTACGAGGGCATCCGCCTCTCCAAGGTCATGGCCCGCCTGATGCTGGTCGTCGGGGTGGCCCCGATCCTCGCACCGACCATCGGCGCCCAGCTGCTGCTGGTGGGCTCGTGGCGGCTGATCTTCGTGTTCCTCGCCAGCACCGGCGCGATCCTGCTGGTGGTCGCCGCCTTCACGCTGCGCGAGTCGCTGCCCGTGGAGCTCCGTCGGACCGGGGGCACCACCGCGGCGCTGCGCACCTACCGCGACCTGCTCACCGACCTGCCGTTCCTCGGCCTCGCGCTCATGTCGGCGTTCTACCTCTCGGCGATGTTCACCTACGTCGCGTCCTCGACCTTCGTGTTCCAGGACGGCTACGGGCTGTCGCCGCAGCAGTTCGGCTGGGTGTTCGCCGGCGGCGCGGTCGCGATCACCGCGGGGTCGCAGATCAACGGCGCGCTCGTCGGCCGGTTCACTCCCGAGCAGGTCCTCTCCGGTGCCGTGGCCACCGGGCTGGTCCTCAGCCTCTCGCTCTTCGCGACGACCCTCCTGGGCGCACCCTTCTGGCCCGTGACCGTGCTGCTCGTGCTGACCCTCGGCACCGCCGGCTTCGTGCTGCCGTCCGCCCCCGCCATCGCGCTGGCGTCCAACCCGCACCGCGCCGGGTCCGCCGCCGCGCTGCTCGGCGCCCTGCAGTTCGGCCTCGGCGCGTTCATCGCGCCGCTGACCAGCCTCTGGGGGACGCCGACGGCGGTGACCATGGCGGCCGTCATGTCCGGGGTCATCGTCATCTCCGCGATCCTGCTGGTCGCCGTGCGCCGGTCGTGGGCACGCGGCCCGGTCGCCCAGGCCGAGATCGCCGTCGCGGCGGCCGAGTCCGACGCTCTCGTGAGCGTCGCCGCCGCCGAGCCGGACGCTCTCGTGAGCGTCGCGGCGGTCGAGCCCGACGCGCTGGTCACCGTCCCGTTCGTGCGGGCGGGCGTGGCGACGCAGGCGTCGCCCTCGCCGCGAGCGCGCGCCGCCGCGTCGGCCGGACCTCACGCAGAGGCCGACCGGGCCGACCGTGCACCCGGGGCCGGGGCCGATGCGGTGCCGTTCCCCGGCTGACCGCTCCCGTCGCGCGCTGTCGCCAACTCGCAACGTCGGATCGACCGAAACGTGTGGCGTACGTCACACGAGCGACTTAGCCTGGGCCGTACGCGCGCGATGAAGGACGCCCGATGAGCTGGCTGATGTTGGCGGCAGTTTTCTTCATTCCGGCGCTCGTCTTCGGGGCGATCTGGCAGCTGTTCCCCTCGCCCGACGAGCCGCCGCGATGGCGCACGTGGCTGGCCGCCCATCTCGAGGACGTCGCGACTCGCCTGCGCCGCCCGAAGGGCCCGGAGTTCGACCCGTTCCTGGCGCTGCGCGTGCAGGAACGCCTGGGTGTGGTCGCCGACCACGTGCGGTCGCTCGAGCTGGACCAGCACACGTTCGCCCGCGCCGAGCGGATCATCGCCTCGCAGCTGGCGTACGACCAGCTGCTCGCCGAGGCGTGCCACCTCGCCGGGGTCGAGGTGCAGGTCGTCGCTAAGGGAGACCCGTCGGAACGGTTCCGCGAGGAGGTCGAGCTCGCCTCCCGCGGCTGGGCCTGGTGACGCGGCTCAGCCCGCGCGAGCTCGCCTCCCGCGGCTGGGCCTGGTGACGCGGCTCAGCCCGCGCGGACCTGCAGCGTGCTCGGGCCCTGCGGGGTCGGGCGGATCTCGATGCGGTCGGCGATCGCCTGCTTGAGCGCGTCGACGTGCGAGACCACGCCGACCACGCGACCGCCCGCCCGTAGCCGGCCCAGCTCGGCGAGCACCTGGTCGAGGGTGTGCGGGTCGAGGGAGCCGAAGCCCTCGTCGACGAACAGCGTGCCGAGGTCGATGCCCCCGGCCTCGGCGGTGACGACGTCGGCCATGCCGAGCGCCAGGCAGAGCGACACGTAGAACGTCTCGCCGCCCGACAGGGTTCGCGGGTCGCGCGGGTGCCCGGTCTGGTGGTCGACCACCCGCATGGCCAGTCCCGTGTTCCGGGCGCGGACGTCCTCCTTCTCGTCGCTGCGCACCAGCTCGTACCGGCCGTCCGACATGACGAGCAACCGGTCGTTGGCGGCCGCGACCACGTCCTCGAAGCGCCTCATCAGCACGAACGTGGCCAGCGAGAGGTGCTGGGCGTTGTCCCCGCCGCCACCGCCCGTGAGGTCGGCGAGCCGGGACACCGGCCCTGCCGAGCGCACCGCGTCGGCGAGCGTCGTGGCCGCGCGCAGCACCACGTCGGCCGCGGCGCCGGATGCCGACGCCCGCTCCTCGGCCACTCGGGCCTCCCCGGCCGCCCGTTCCGCGGCGGCCCGCGCCACGGACTCCTGCGCCCGCGCGGCGTCGACGTCGACCGCGAGGTCGTCGTCGAGCGCGGCGATGGCCGGTTCTGCCAGGCCCGCGGTCGCGCGGTCGAGCCGGGTGGCGTAGGCCGTGACGATCCGGTCGAGCTCGGCCAGCACGGCAGCCTCCACCGCCGCCTCGTCCGCCTCCGTAGCGGACGCGAAGCCGTGCTCCGCCAGCCCCAACGCCAGCTCGTCCTCGCGCCGGCGCGACTCGTCCTGCGCGGCGTCCTGCTCGGCCAGGGCGTCGAGCACCGCGGCCGACGCGGCCGCGCGCTCGAGCAGCTCCGAGTGCCGGGCCACGACCGTCGGGTGGTCGCCGCGGCCGGTCACGACCTCCGCCTCGGACGCGTCGAGGTCGAGCCGTGTGACCTCGAGGGCCGCGCGGTCCCCGGCGAGCCGGGCGAGCGCCGCCRCGCGCTCGGCCTCGCGCTCGCGCGTCTCCGCGTCGAACCCGTCGAGCGCCGGGGCGAGCCGGGCGACGTCCGCCTCGGCCGCCCGCGCCTCCGCGACCGCCGCCTGAGCCGCGCCGGCCAGCTCCGCGGCGGTCTCCRCGGTCACGGCGCCGACTCGCGCCCGCAGCCCGTCGACACGCTCGCCCAGCACGCTCGTCCGCTCGGCGGCGGCCTGCAGCCGGCCCTCGGCACGGGCACGCTCGCCCTCCGCGCGCTCGACCTGGTCGGCCGACACGTGGTMCGCCCCGAGGACGGCCTTCTCGGGGTGCTCGGCGGAGCCGCACACCGGGCACGCATCGCCGTCGGCGAGCCGGGCGGCGATCTCGCCGGCCAGGCCGGCGATCCGTGCCGCGCGAAGCTCCCGCTCGGCGTCCAGGGCGCGCGTCGCAGCGGCCCCGGCGGCGGTCCGGGCGTCCACGGCCTCCGCGAGCGAGCGCTCCGC